>JAICUE010000053.1 GCA_025936015.1 Gemmatimonadaceae bacterium | reverse complement strand
TCTCTTCCTCGACGAGCCGACCACCGGCGTCGATGCCGTCTCGCGGCGGGAGTTCTGGGACCTCCTCGCCCAGCTCAAGGCGTCAGGCCTGACGATCCTCGTCTCGACGCCGTACATGGACGAGGCGAGCCGCTGCGATCGGGTCGCACTGATGCAGCTCGGCCGCATCCTTGCCATCGACGCGCCAGCCGCGATCGGCCAGCGCTTTCCACATCCGTTGTTCTCGGTGCGTGGACGCGATCGCTCCGGATTGATCCGTGCGCTGCGCGAGTATCCGCACGCCGCGTCGGTCTTTCCCTTCGGCGACGAGCTGCACTACAGCGACGCACGCGCCGGCGCGCCGGTCGCTGCGATTGCGGATGAGATACGGGCGTACCTCGCCGCGCACGGATTCCCGGACCCGCGGGTGACACCGATCGCGCCGGGCATCGAGGACACCTTCATGGCGCTGATGGGTGCGCCGGAGAAGGCGGCCGCGTGACGCTCGCGATCGACGTGCGCGACCTCACCAGGCGGTTCGGCAGCTTCACCGCGGTGGACGCGATCACCTTCGACGTGAAGCAGGGCGAGGTCTTCGGCTTCCTCGGCGCCAACGGGGCGGGGAAAACGACCGCCATCAAGATGCTGATCGGGCTCCTCGCGCCGAGTGCTGGCGAGGCGCACGTCGCGGGCTTCGACGTCCGGACGCAGTCGGACGAGATCCGCCGGCGCATCGGATACATGAGCCAGCGATTCTCGCTCTATGAGGACCTGACGGTTCGCGAGAATGTGACGCTCTACGGCGGAATCTACGGGCTGTCCGACGCCGAGATCCGCGAGCGCAGCGACGCGATGGTGCAGGCGTTGAGGCTGGAGAAGGCGACCGACGAGCGGGTGTCCGCGCTGCCGTTAGGCTGGAAGCAGAAGCTGGCGTTCTCGGTCGCACTCCTCCATCAGCCGGCGGTGGTCTTCCTCGACGAGCCGACCGGCGGGGTCGACCCGATCACGCGGCGCCAGTTCTGGGAGATGATCTATGCCGCCGCGGCGCGGGGGACGACGGTGTTCGTCACGACGCATTACCTCGATGAGGCAGAGTACTGCGATCGGGTCTCGATCATGGTCGATGGACGAATCGCGGCGATGGGGACACCCGCCGAGTTGAAGGCGCGGTTCGACGCGCCGTCGCTCGATGAAGTGTTCGTGCAGCTTGCGCGTCCGTCGGCGGCGGCGGCGCATGGCTGAGCGGCGGGCAGTGATGCGCTCGCATGCGCTCGTCGCGTTCATGACGAAGGAGCTGCGGCACATCCTGCGCGACCGGCAGACGCTCGTCGTACTGCTGCTCCTGCCGCTGGCGATGGTCGTGCTGTTCGGCTTCGCGTTGCGAAGCGAAGTGCACGACATCCGCATCGTGTTCGTCGATCCGTCGCCTGACTACGCATCGCTCGCGCTCCGTTCGCGCTTCGCCGGCAACGGACGCTTCGACGTAGTCGCGACGACACCGGTGCTGGCCGCGGTCGAGCCGCTGTTTCGCCGCGGAGACGCCGACATCGCAATTGCGTTCGAACCGGGATTCGCTGGTCACCTGGCGGATGGCACGCCGGCGGCGCTGTCGCTCATTAGCGACGCATCCGACCCGAATACCGGGATGACGATGATCGCCTACGCGAGTGCGGTGATCACCGCGTACGAGACGGAGATCGGCGCCGGCGCGGGGGCGGCGCGGATCATCCCGGTGACGCGGATGCGCTACAACCCGACGCTGTCGAGCGCGAATCTCTTCGTGCCCGGCTTGATCGCGCTCGTCCTGACGCTGGTCACCGCGCTGATGACCGCGATCTCGCTGTCGCGGGAGAAGGAGCGCGGGACGCTCGAGGTGCTGCTGGTCTCGCCGCTTCGCCCGTGGCAGATCATCGTCGGGAAGGTTCTGCCGTACCTGCTGCTCGCCTTCGCCAACGTGGTCACCGCGCTCCTGGCTGCGTGGGTGATCTTCCACGTCCCCTTTCGTGGCAGCATCGTACTGCTGCTCCTCGCCAGCCTGCTCTATGCGCTGGTCGGGCTCGCGTTAGGCGTGCTGATCGCGTCGGTCACCAACTCGCAGCGGGCGGCGATGCTGGCCGCGATGGCCGGCACGATGCTGCCGAACCTGATGCTCTCCGGGATGATCTTCCCGATCGCGAGCCTGCCCGGCTGGCTGCGGCCTTTCACGATCGTGGTGCCGGCGCGCTGGTTCATCATCGTCGCGCGCGGGATCATGCTCAAGGGAGCAGGACTCCTCGTCCTCTGGCAACCGCTGCTCATCCTCGGCGCGATGCTGCTCGTGCTGATGGCAGCGGCGATCCGCACCTTCCAGCCGCGGCTGGCCTGACGATGCGCGCGCTGCGATTCCTCCTGCGGAAGGAGTTTTTGCAGATCTTCCGCGACCACGTGATCCTGGGGATGGTGTTCGTCGTCCCGCTCGCGCAGCTGCTGATCCTCGCCAACGCGGCGACCTTCGAGGTCAAGAGTGCGCGACTCTATGTCGTCGACCACGACCACAGCACGACGTCGCGTGGTGTCGTCGACCGGCTCACTGCGTCGAAGCGCTTCGAGGTCTCGGATGCATCGCCCTCCGTTGCGCTCGCCGATGACGCGATGCTCGCCGGAAGAACCGACATCATTCTCGTCATCCCGCGCGACTTCGAGCGCGACGTCGTCCGGGTCGGGAGCGCGTCGCTCCAGTTCATCGTCAACGCCGAGGACGGGGCGGCGGCGGGGGTGATGCAGGCGTACGCGGCGCAGATCCTCGCCGCCTACTCGCGCGAACTCCGAAGCACGGCCCATCCGGCGCTGACGCTGACGGGCGCCGATCGCGAGCCGTTGCCGCGCGCGGGGCGCCCGGTGATCGAGGTGCGGCGGCGCGGGTGGTACAACGCCAACCTCCAGTATCGCGACTATATGGTGCCCGGGATCCTCGTCGTCCTCGTGACGGTGATCGGTACCCTTCTCACCGCGATGAACATCGTCCGCGAGAAGGAGGCCGGCACCCTCGACCAGCTCAACGTCACCCCGATCCCGCGAGCGACCTTCATCGCCGCCAAGCTGATCCCGCTCTGGAGCCTCGCCCTCGTCGATCTCGCGTTAGGCCTCACGCTAGCCAGGATCGCCTTCGACGTCCCGATTCGCGGCAGCCTGCTGCTGATCTTCCTTGCCGCCGCGATCTACCTGCTGGCCGCGCTCGGCATCGGGCTCTGGGTGTCGACCGTCGCCGAGACCCAGCAGCAGGCGATGTTCGTCACCTTCTCGATCCTGATGGTCTACCTGCTGATGAGCGGGCTGTTCACGCCGGTGCGCGGGATGCCGGCGTGGGCGCAGTGGATCGCCGCCGCCAGCCCGATCATGCACTTCGTCCGGCTGATGCGGGCGGTCATGCTCAAGGGAGCGACATTCACCGACGTGCTCCCCCAGCTAGCGATGCTCGCGCTGATCGGCACCATCGTGCTCACCCTTGCCGTCAGGCAGTACCGCAAGCGCGCCGCCTGATCGCGTGCGCTCGACGCTGTGGGCGCCGAACGACTGTCCGAGCGTCGTCACCTCCTGCTCGGCGACTGGGATCATTCGCCGCGCGTAACGCGCGATCACCCAGTCGGCGATGCGGCTGTTGAGCACCGGGCGAATCAGCGAGTACAACCTGACGCTCTTCGGGACGAAGATCTTGCGCCGCCGGTTGACGATGCCGTCGATGAAGGCGTCGGCGCATTCAGCGACCGGAGTGACGACGCCGAATGGGCCCGGCAGCGCGGCGACGAGCTTCCGGAAGCTCGAGAGATCCTGCTGGATGTCGCGCACCAGGTCCGTGTCGACCCACGATGGGTGCGCGACGCCGACCGCGACGCCGCGGTGGCGCAGCTCGAAGCGGAGCGCGGTACCGAACATCTCGACGCCGGCCTTCGCCGCCGCATACACCGCGATCCCGGGCGAGGCAGCGAAAGCAGCAGCCGACGAGATGAGCAGATAGTAGCCGCGCCGCGCACTCACCGCTTCGAGCGTCGCGCGCACCGTGCGCACGACCCCGGTGAGGTTGACGTCGATCACCCGCGCCAGTGCATCGGCGGGAGTGACCGAGACCATCCCGTTGGTCGCGATCCCCGCGTTGGCGATGACGACGTCGATCCCGCCGTGCGCGGCGACGGTTGCCGCGACCGCGCGCTCGAGCGCGCGCTGATCGGTGACGTCGCACTCCGCCCAGCTGTGTGCCGGTCCAAGCTCCCTGGCGAGTCGCGCGAGGCGATCGGGCTCCAGCCCGACCAACGCGAGCGTCGCTCCGCGGGCGGCCGCGACCCGCGCGGTCGCTTCGCCGATCCCGCGCGCGGGGCCGGTGATGAAAACGACCTTTCCGGCGAGACTGCTCCGCGCGGTGCTCACGCGTTCACCGCGGGTCGCTTGCCGGCGCTCCGGGTCGAGCTGTCGCGCAGCGAGCGGAATTCGACGGCGACCGTGCGCATCGCGCGGCGCGCGGTGGGAGAGATGTCGGTCATGTGAATGAAGCCGTGAACGAGTGACGGGAAGCGATGCTGTCGAACCCTGTTGCCGGCGGTGGCCAGGGCGGCGCCATAGGCCTCGCCCTCGTCGCGAAGGACGTCGAAGCCCGCCGTTATGACGAGCGCCGGCGGCAGACTGGAAAGGTCGTCGGCGAAGATGGGGGCAGCGCGCGGGTCGCGCGCGTCCCCGGTCCGGCCGCCGCGATATTCCCGTTCGAAGGCGGCGACGTCGCGCATCGTGAGGAAAAGGCCATCGGCGAACAACTCGCGCGATGTCCGAGCGGTGACCGGATCGATCGCCGGATAGATGAGCAGCTGCGCCTCGGGAGCGTCATCGGTTCGCGCGGTGAGCAGCGAGACGACGGCGGCGAGATTCCCTCCGGCACTGTCGCCGCCGATCGAGATCCGCGACCGGTCGATGCCTAACGCACCGGCATTGGTCCGCGCCCAGCGCCAGGCAGCGAGCGCGTCGTCGACCGCGGCGGGGAAGGGGTGTTCGGGCGCGAGCCGGTACGCGACGCTCAGCACCGCGGTGCGCCCGTGCCGGCAGAGCACCCGGCACGGTTCATCGTGGGTATCGAGGTCGCCGATGACGAAGCCGCCGCCGTGCAGGTAGACGAGCAACGGCGCACCATTGCCGACGTCGCCGGGCGGCAGGTACAGTCGCGCGCCTAACGGTCCAGCTGCGCCGGCGACCGCGAGATCGCGCACCGAGCCGACCGGGGTGCGCGGTCCGACGAAGGCACGGGCATCGCGCCGGTAGCGCGCCCGCCCGACGGCGACCGTCGGCTCGATGAGTCCGTACCGCGCCTTTCGCGCACGCGCTGCACGAAGCAGGTTCACCCCCGGATCGAGTTGCCCGCCGTCGATCACGAGCGGTGCGCCGCCGGAGAGTGCGGCGAGCACGCGCGGCGGGAGGCGCAGCAGCAGCCAGCCGATCACCCGCTCCATCCGCTCGCTCAGCCGCGGCCGGTCGCGCGGCTCCGCTGCATGATCAGCCGACATCGGCCGCCGGCGATCGGACAGTGACGTAGTCGCCGCGCACGACTCGCTGCAACCGGCGGCGAAAGCGCCAGGTGAAGTCCGGCCAGAGGGAGGAGTTCCGCCCGGTCCGATCGAGGTACCAGCTCATGCAGTGTCCGGCGACCCACACCGTCCCGCGCATCCGGCGCTCGACCTCCGCGACGAACCCTGCCTGCGCCTCGGCACTCGGCTCGATCGCTGATACACCGCGGCGCGCGAGCTCGCGAAGCACCAGCATTACCTGCTCGATCTGCGCCTCGATCATGAACACCACCGACGAATGGCCGAGCCCCGTGTTCGGTCCGAGCAGGATGAAGAGGTTCGGAAATCCGGCGACCATGGTGCCGAGGTACGCCTGCGGACTGCCGCGCCAATGCTCGGCGAGCGTTCGTCCGTCGCGACCCGCGATGCAGGGCGCGAGCGGCGGATCGGTCGGCCGGAAGCCGGTGCCGAAGATGATCACGTCGGCGCGATGGGCGATGCCGTCGGCATCGACGACGCTGTCGGCCCGCACCTCCCGCAGCGGCGCCGTTATGACGCTGACGTTAGGCTGCGCGACCGCCGGAAGGTATTCGTCGGAGAGCAGCAGGCGCTTGCACCCCATCGTGTAGTTCGGCGTCATCCGCGCGCGACGCTCGGGATCGCGGATCCACTTTCGCAGCCCGCGCCGGGCGACATCTTCCACGCGCTTCATCCATCGTGGATGGCGGAAGAGGAGAAGGAACAGCTCGTGCCTGGCGTAGATCAGCGCGCGGGCGACTCGCTGGAGCGCGGGAAGCACGCGATACGCCCGCTGCCACGTGGGCGAGACCGGACGATCGTGGCGCGGGATCACCCACGGCGCCGTGCGCTGGAACAGGTGCAGCTGCCTGGCGCGCCGCTGGATGTGCGGGACGAACTGGATGGCCGACGCGCCGGTCCCGATCACTGCGACGTCGCGCCCGGTGAGGTCGATGTCGTGCCGCCACGCGGCCGAGTGGAACGTCTCACCCTCGAAGCCCGCCAGCCCGGGGAGAGCGGGGATGATCGGATCGCTCAACGGTCCGTTGCCGAGGACGAGACTCGACGCGCGAATCACGCCGCGAGTGGTTTGAACGACCCATTCGTGTGACTCGTCGTCCCACCGGGCGCCGGTGACATCGTGGCCGAAGCGGATGTGCGGGATGATCGCGAAACGCTCCGCGCAGCGTTGCAGATACGCCTGGATCTCCGCCTGCGGTGCGAAGCGGCGCGACCAGCTCGGATTCGGCGCGAACGAGAACGAATAGAGGTGCGACTCGACGTCGCAGGCGCACCCGGGATAGCTGTTGTCGCGCCAGGTGCCGCCGACGTCGGCCGCGCGCTCGAGGATGACGAAGTCGTCGATGCGCGCGCGCTTGAGCCGAATCGCCATCCCGAGGCCGGCGAACCCGCTGCCGACGATCGCGATTCGCGCGCGTGCCACGCTGTTGTCCCCGGTGAGATCCGTTGCCGCCGACATGGAGCAACGTTATTGGCGCGGAGCGTCGCCGGCAATCGGTCCGGCTCCGCGAGGCGCGGTGGCCGATCCGCGACGCGACGCATTCGCGTTAGGCAGGCGCTCCGTCAGGGCACCGACGCTTGTCGCGGAGCCTGACCCCCGTCGCCGCTCGGCCCGTGACCGCGGATTCCGCCGGTCTCGAGCGAGTTCACCGGGGCGGCCGGCAACCAGAGGAAGAATGCGGATCCGACACCGACCTCGCTCCACGCGGTGACGTCGCCCGACATCAGACGCGCGAGGCGCCGGCTGATCGCCAGTCCGAGACCGGTGCCGCCATGCACACGGGTGAGCGTCATGTCGCCCTGCACGAACGGCTCGAAGATCCTGTCGAGCTGGTCGCTCGCGATGCCCGGTCCGTTGTCTTCAACGCGGATGTAGATCCACGGTCCATCGCCGGTGAGCTGCGCTTCCGGCGATGGCTGCGCCGCGGTCCCAACGCTCACCGCGACCCGACCCGGGGTACCGTTGCGCGGTATCGTGAACTTGACGGCGTTCGCGAGCAGGTTGACGAGAATCTGCCTGACGTGCGCGGCGTCGCCCCACGCCGCGAGCCCAGCCGCGTACCCGCCCATGTCGTTCACGAGCTCGAGCCCGCGCGCGCTCGCCTGCGGGGAAACGAGGTCCAGCGCCGCGGTCACCGCCTCGCCAACCTGCATCGCGTCCGGACGCGCCGTGACCTTGCTCGCGTCGATCCGGGAAAAGTCGAGCACCTCGGAGATGAGCTCGATGAGATGGCGCGCGCTCGTCGTCGCCCGCGCGACGTGCATGTGCTGCCGCTCGCTCAGCGGTCCGTCGATCTCGAGCTCGAGCAGCGTCAGGTAGCCGAGCATCGCGTTGACCGGCGTGCGGATCTCATGGCTCATCGTCGCGAGAAAACTGCTCTTGGCGATGTTCGCCGACTCCGCGGCGGCGCGTGCTGCCTCAGCCGATTCCGCGGCGGCCTGGAGAAGCTCGTCCGCGGCACGGCGCGCAGTGACGTCGCGCGTCGTCTTCGCGAAGCCGAGCAGGTTGCCCGCGTCGTCACGGAGCGCGGTGAGGGTAATGCCGGCCCAGAAGGTCGACCCGTCGCTGCGTACCCGCTGGCCTTCACCCGTGTACTCGCCGCGCTCGGCGGCGAGGCGAAGATGCTGTTCCGCCGTGCCGTCTTCCGAGCCGCCGACCGGATAGAGCAGGCGCAGGTGCGCACCTTCCGCCTCGTCCTTCGTCCACCACTTGATGAGGCGCGCGCCTTCCCCCCAGAACGTTATGACGCCGTCCGGGTCCATCAGGAAGATCGCGTAATCGCGAACGTTGTCGGCGTGCGCGGCGAATGCGCGGGCCGCAATGCCTGCCGGAGCGATGCCGGAATATGTCGCGCGCGTCGGCAGCTGTCCGGCGGCGCGCTCCCGCTCACGCTGCGCGCCTCGGCGGAGCGCCTCTTCACGCTCGCGAGCTTCTGGAGTGTCGGAGTTTTCAGCGGGGTGGGGACCTGTCGAAACGCCGTCCGGCGGAGAGGTCCCCGAAATGTCAGCACTCGACATGCGGCGACTGTTTGGCAAACAAAAGGCCACTGAACCAGGCGCGCGATGCGGTCGTGCGATGACGGAAAACCCCCGGCGGCCAATGGCCGCCGGGGGTTTTCTGCCCGACTGTATTGCCGGTCGATCAGCCGCCGATGCTCGTGATCACGCGTCGCGCGTAGTCCACGATCGGCGTCACCGCGGCGTCGCTCGCGCGACCCGAGGCAGCGACCGCGTTCAGCTCGTTGATGAATGCTTCGAGCACGCCCTTCGCCGCGTCCTTGCTCCCACCATCGAGCTGCTGGGACGCGTTGTCGAGCTTCGCCTGCAGCGAGTTGATCTGACCCGCATTCAACCCGCCGCCGCTGCTCTTCGCGGCCGACGTCGTGGTGGTCGACGACGTGCGCACCGCGTTCAGGCCGAGCGACGACAGCGACGAGAGCGCGGACGAGAGGTTCGCCACACCCTGCGTCGGCGTCTGCACCACGACGCGGGCCGACGACGTTCCGACACCGCCGTCCTTGTCGAGCACCTGCACCGCGACGGCGAAGTCACCGGCCGCCGTGTACTGGTGCTCGAGCGTGAAGCTCTTCCCCGAGATCGAGAGCGCGGCGGTGCTGCTGCCGTCCCCGTAGTTGACGCTTCCGCGCCAGCTGTCCGCACCCGGATCGGTGAAGCTCCCCGACGCCGAGTACGTCTCGCCCTGCAGGATCGTCGCGCCGTCGAAGGCGGCAACGGTTGGCGCGACGTTGGCGACCGCGATCGTCGCCGTTGCCGTGTCGGCTGCGCCCTTGCCATCGGCGACGACCACGCGCACCGCGTAGTTGCCGTTGTCGGCGAAGGTGTGCGTCAGCGTCGGATCGTTCCCCGCCGCCTGGCCGTCGAGCGTCCACTGGTAGCTGAGTGCATCGGCATCAGCGTCGGTCGAGGTCGCGGCGCTCACGCTGAGCGTCGAACCTTCCGCGCCGCTGAAGCTGCCCGTCAGCCGCGCGACTGGAACACAGTTCCGCACTTCGATGCGGCACTGCACGTCGGCGGGAAGCGCCGAGAGCAGGTCGTAGCCCGTGGACTGCTGGATCTTGTCGATCGTCGTGGGGAAGTTGCTCCAGGAGCCGACCGAGCTCGGGTCGTTCGCCATCTTCACCGCGATGACGCGGACGTCCGTCGGGCTGTCGATCTGGCTCGCGCTGCGCGCATCGGGAACGATGATCGCCACCTTCCACATCGAGTCCGGGACGGCGATGTGGCCCGTTCCGGTCATCCAGCCGAGGCCGTCGACACCGGCGCCGCTGCGGTTCTTCGTGAAGATCGGGCCGGCGACGATGTAGATCTCCTCGCCATGCCCCGTCTGCGTGCGAAGGTAGTTCTCGAGGTCCCCCCAGGCGCCGGCGTTCGCCGTCTGGTTCTGCGGGATCATGTTCGAGAGGAAGAACGTCGGCGCGTTGTCGCCCGGCGTGTCCGCCCAGTCAGCCGACGGCGACATGTGGCCGCGCGAGTAGATGCCGCCGTTGATCCAATCGTTCGTGTCGAAGGCGTGAATGCCGAGACGGGTGAGCGCGGTGTCGGCGGTCATGCAGTTGCAGCGCGACGCGCCGCCCTGGTGAGTCGCGTCGAGGTTCCAGCTCACCCAGTTCGGGCCGCCGTGCGCCACGTTGTACGAGAGCGTGTACTGGCGGCGCGAGATGATGACGTCGTCGCTCGGATCGGCATCCGTCGGGACGCCGAGCTCGGTGTTGTGACCGACGCGGGCCGAAGGCGAGACTGGCTCGACTTCGGTGGTGATGGTGGTCGAGCCGCTGGCGATGCCATCGCTGGTCGCGGTCGCCTTGATCGACGCCGATCCCGCCGCGTTGGCGGTGATGACGCCGGTGTTCGGGTCGACCGAGACGATCGCCGCATTCGA
>JAICUE010000017.1 GCA_025936015.1 Gemmatimonadaceae bacterium | reverse complement strand
GTCTTCGTCGTCCACGCCGAGACGGAGCCGGAGAACACCCTCGCCGCGGCGCGCGCGATCTGGGCGCAGCTCGGTGATCTCCGCGCCAACGGCCCGACCGAGCAGGAGCTCGAGCGTGCCCGAAGGCTCTACGAGGCGCGCTGGGTGCGCCGCTTCGAGACGATGGAAGGCCAGGCCAACTATCTCGCCGAGTGGGAGGCGATGGGCGACTGGCGGATGGGGGACGAGTATCTCGAGCGCATCATGTCGGCGACGCCGCGCGAGGTGCGCGATGCAGTCCGCCGTCACCTCGACACCGAGCAGGCCGGGGTCGTCGTCTACCGCCCGAAGTCCACGCCGGTCGTCGCCTCCACCCCGGCGGAGCTGAGGCAGCAGCTCGGACTCGGCGCTCCGCCGCTCGAGCCCGAAGCCGCGCCACCTCCGCGCACGACACCGCTCGTCAGGGAGACGCCGGTCCGCGAGCGCGAGGAAGAAGGGGTGGCCGTCTACCGGACGAGCGGCGGGGTGCCGATCCTCGTTCGACGCAAGCGCGGCGCCCCGCTGGCGAGCATCGGTGTCGTGGCGTTAGGCGGCGCCTGCGACGAGCCGGCCGACGACGCGGGGTTGACGATGCTGATGGCGCGGACCGCGACCAAGGGCACGACCAGCCGGAGCGCGACGCAGCTCGCCGAGGAAGCCGAGCTGCTCGGCGGGAGCGTCAGCGCCTCGGTCGGCGCCGAGAGCTTCGGCTGGTCGATCAGCGTGCCTAACGCTCGGGCGGCGGCCGCAGCAGCGTTGCTGGCCGACGTCGTGCAGCGGCCGTCCTTCCCCGAGGATGCCTTCGACAACGAACGGGCGGTCGCCCTCGCCGACGCGCGGATGCTGCAGGACGACATGTATCGCTTCCCGGTGCGCCTGCTCGTCGAGACCGCATTCGCCGGGCATCCCTACGGCCAGCCGGCCAGCGGCAACGAGAAGACGCTGCGGCGCATCGGTCTCGGCCACGCGATCGAATGGCATTCGCTCGCGATGATGGAGGCGCCGACCGCGATCGCGATCGTCGGCGACGTCGATCCGGACGAAGCGGCGGCGATGCTCGCCAGTGAATTCGCCGACCTGCGCTGGCGCGACGGGACGACTGTCAAGCAGCCGGCGTGGCCGATGAAGGCGGAGACGACCGCCGCCTCGCGTGAGAAAGCACAGACCGCGCTGGCCATCGGTTTCCCCGGCCCGTCGCGCAACGACGACGATCGTTATGCCGCCGCGCTGATCTCGACGGTCGCGAGCGGCCTTGGCGGCCGCTTCTTCGACGAGCTCCGCGATCGCCAGTCGCTCGCCTACACGGTGAGCCTGTTCGGTGTCGACCGTCGCGCGGCCGGCCTGTTCGTCGCGTACATCGCGACGAGCCCGGACAAGGAAGACGTCGCGCGCGCCGGATTGCTCAACGAATTCACCAAGCTGCGCGAATCGGCGGTCACCGAGGACGAGTTGCGCCGCGCCAGGCGCTACGCGATCGGCACCCACGCAATCCGCCAGGAGAGCTCCGCCGCGGTGCTCGGCGACGTCCTCGATGCGTGGACGTTCGGGTCGCTCGCCGAGCTGGGCGAGTTCGAGCGGCAGGTGACGGCCGTGACGCCGGAGCGGATGATAGCGGTGGCGCAGAAGTACTTCGATGAATCGCGGAGAGTGGAAGGGGTGGTGAGAGGGACAGAGCGAAAGGTGTGAGTTCCTTGTTCCGCGCCGCTGCCTCTTGCCTGTCTCGTGCCTCATGCCCGGAGCAGTTTCGCCATCTGCATCTTCAGCCAGGCACGAGGCAGCTCGAGGAAACGAGGGAGCCTAACGATTCTCGCTCAACGCTCGAATCGCCCTCGCGACCGTCGCCGCCGCCGGCCGGAGTCGCCGGTTGGCGGCGCGCAATCCGATCGTCGTGTCGTAGTCGCCGGCTTCGGCGACGATGACGCCGCGGATCGCGGGACGGCTCGAGGCCCACGCCAGCGTCCCCCACAGCGCACGGTCCTGCGAGTGTTCGCCATGCGCGGCGGGGAAGCTCCCGGCGCTCCACACCCAGTACTCCTTCGGTGACCGCGTCGCGCGGATGAAACGGTCGGCGGCGAACATGTCGGCGTCGAGGCCGCGCGCGCCCTGGTCCGACGGAGCGATCGTGAAGCCGAGGACGTCGACCGGTGAGTCGGCGGCGGCGGACCAGGCGAAGAGCGCGCTGTCGCGCGCGTCATAGCTCGCGACGGCGTAGCTGATCTGCGTCCGCGGGCTCACCTGGTGCGATGCGGCGGATGCGCGAGTCAGGAAGCGGCTCCAGGTCGTGACCGGGAGACGGCCGTATACGGCCGCGGCGCGCCCGTACGGCTCGCCGACGGGGAGCAGGTAGTCGGGGCGCAGCCGCCGGGCGATGGTGCGCACCGCTTCGATGCGGCGGTCGGCGTCGAGCGGGGCGAAGCGGCCGGGAATGAGCGGCGCGGCGGCGTTGCCTAACGTCACGACGAGGAGCGTGCTGTCGCTCCGCACCGCGTCGAGGACGTGGGCAACCGAGTCGAGCGTCGCGCGGCGGACGCCGTCGGGCGCGATCGTCACCGCGATGACGCCGGCATCGATCGTGTCGACCAGCGCGAGGTCCTCGCGGATCGCCACCGGAGGCGGGCCGGAATGGAGCACCGGGAAAACCTTGACCCCGATCGCGAAATCGCCGCCCGGACGCTCCCGCAGGCGCAAATTGTCATAACGGTCGTAGCCGCGGACCGCTCCCGACGACGGCCAGAACTTCGCGATGATCACACCCGCCCAGACCGCGGCGCAGCCGGCGAGGATCACCCGGACCGTCGCGCTGGCGCGGTAGCGCGCCGGGAACGCCGGCGCGAACAGCGGCACGTAGAAGAGCAGCGCCGACGACAGCGCCGCCGGCGACGCCGTCGCCGCCAGCGCACCGTACTGCGCGGCGAGCAGCGCGAGGATGATCGACGGTGGGGTCGCGCCGTAGCGCACCGCGAGCTGCACGATCGCCGCGCCGGCGATCAGCGAATCATAGAGCGCGATCGGGACGCCCATCGACGGCGCGACGAAGCCGCGGGCCGTCGCGTACCACGCCTGCGTGGCGAAGAGCACCAGCGTCGCCGGCCAGAGCCAGGCGACCGCGGCGAGCGCGCGCCCGTACTCGAGCGAACCCGTCGCCAGCACGACGATGACACCAGGCAGCAGCATCAACCCGGCGAGACCGGTGAGCCCGACGAATCGCCGCGGCAGCATGCGCGCGCCGGCGATCCGGTTCGTCAACCAGATGTTCCAGGCGAGGATGAGCGCGACCGCTGCGACGTGCAGGTGCGCGAACGCGACGCTCATCCCCGCGCGCGGATCTCGCTGCGCACTTCGCGGGGCGCGAGCCGGCGGGCGAATACGTCCACCGCTTTCTGCGTGTCGTGGTGCGACGTCGCGAGGATGTCGAGCAGCAGCAGCTCGCGCGCGGGGAACGCGTGCGCGACGATGTGACAGCCGTCGATCATCAGCAGCCCGGCGACCACACCGTCAGGCAGCGCGCGCACCACCGGCGAGCCGGCCGCGTTCAACCCGACTGCGCCCGCCGCGGCGATCACCAGCCCCGAGACCAGCGACTGGTCCGTCAGCTTGCTCGCGGCAACGCCGATGAAATCGGCGGTGAGATGCGTGAATGGTTGTGCAGCGGCCGGCGACACGGGAGGCGCCACTCAGAACATCGACATCGCGAGGAACGACTTCAACGAGTCGTTCGTCGAGCGCAGGCGATGTGAGAGAAGTCGGACGACCGCCCAATGCACCTTGTAGGCGATGTCGCGATTGAAGTCGAGCAGCAGCTCGAAGTCGGATCGGCTGATCGTGATCACCTTCGTCCCGCCGTTCGAGATCGCGTCGGTCGAGCGCTCGCTCCGGTCGAATACCGCCATCTCGCCGAACAGCGCACCCTGCTTCAGCACCGCGAGCGCTTCCTCGCCGCTACCCGGTACCTCCCGGCTGATGCGTACCTCGCCCTCGACGATGAGATACAGACGGTTGCCCGCCTCACCCTCGCGAAAGATGTATTCGCCGGAGACGTAATGCTGCTCGCGGCAGACCTCGGCGACGCGCGCGAGCTCGCCGGTGTCGAGATCCCGGAAGATCGAGACGTTTCGCAGCAGCTCCGTTATCGCCATCGTCGGCAGTCTCCGGGAACACGAGGGAGCAGCCAAGCTAGGAGCCGCTCTCAGCGCTGGCAAGGCGAAGAACCGCCGTTACCTTGCACGACATGAATGCGCATGCGCGCAATTGCGTGATCGAACCACGGACATGCCGCAGCACGTCGCTGCTCGCCGCCGCGCTGTGCATCACGCTTTCCGCGCCAGTCTCGCTGCGCGCGCAGCAGCATCCGGTGACGGTGCCCGAGCTCCGGCTCGACGCCACCTCCGCGCGCATCCCGCGACTCGAGCTTTCGGGCGGAGCGGTGATCCCGGTCGGCATCTACGTCCGTCTCGCATTGAGCGCGGGCGCGGGGGTGACGAGGCAATCCGGTCTGATCCGGCCAGCCGGACGCGCTGACGCCATCGCGCGCTTCGAGCTCGACCCGCTCAAGCAGCACACGCGAGGTGCCTGGATCGGCGGCGGTCTCTCGCTGCTCGGCCGCGACGGTCCGCACGTCCGTGCCTACCTCGCGCTCGTCGCCGGCGTCGAGCTCCACCAGCGAGCGGGTTGGGTGCCGAGCATCGAAGCAGGGCTCGGCGGCGGCGCCCGCGTCAGCGTCGGCGTGCATCGCGCGATGCAGCTCTGGCGATAGCGCAAAACGAAAGGCGCCTCCCGGCTATCGGAGGCGCTTATGACTTCATCGGTGCAACGTCAGGCGGCGGAGGTCTGCTGCTGCCGGGCCTTGGGCGGCTGCGCGAAGCGCTCGCCAAGGGTGCGGAGCTGCTTGTGTTCCGTCTCGTTCAGCTCGGGATAGCGCGCCGTGAGATAACCCATCGTCTCGTCGAACCACGCGGTCTGATCCTCGACTTCGGCGCCAACGACGCCACACTGCATGATGTGCTGGAACAATTCATCGCGGGCTTCCTCGAACGGGGTCGGAGCCGCCGCGGCTGGTCTGCTCTGTCTCGTGTTGTTTCTGACTTGTTTGGCCATTTACTCAGGTCCGGGGTGTGGAAAGCTGAAATATAACAGGGTCGGGAAGGGGCCTCTCGGCCGCGGCGACTCGACGATGCGCGAACCTCATGTGCACTTCTCGTGCTGGCATTGTTCTACACCGGAAAATCGCCAGCGGTCGGGCAATTCGGAGACTTTCACCACCGTGAGGCCTAGCGGCCTTCATCGAAGCGGAGAATGAGCTCCGTCAGCTCATCAGGCGCTTCCTCGGGGATCAGTCGACCAGCGCCCGGGATGCGGGCCAGCCGCCCATCAGGGATCGTTCCCGCCAGACGCTCGGCCGTGCGCACGTCGAGCCAGCGATCACGCTCTCCGGCGACGATCAGCGTTGGTGCAGCGATCGTTCGCAGCTCGTCCTCGTGAAGGTCCTGGCCACGAATTGAACGCACGATCGTGTGCAGCTGTTCCACTCCCTCGCGGCCGACGAAGGGCGCGAGATACCGAGCGACGAGACCGTCAGGCATCGCCTGCGGTTCGGCGACGCTCGCCTCGAGCAATGGCTTGAGCAGTGGCGTCGCGCCGAGGAGTCCGCGCTGCTGCCGGAGCGGAGCGCGCCGCACCGACCGCTGGAACAGCTTCACGTCCTCGCCGGGCACTTCACCGACGTCGGGCGGGCTGACGAGCACGAGTCGCTCGACGCGATCGGGATGCGACGCCGCCAGCCGCAGCGCGACGAGTGCGCCGAGGTCGCAGCCGATGATCGTCGCGCGCGGGATGCGCAGCGCGGTGAGCACGCGGTCGAGATAATCGCCCTGTGCCGCGATGCCGTACTCGCCGTCATACGGCCGGTCGGATTCGCCGTGGCCGAAGAGGTCCACCGCGAGCGCGGTGTGGCCGGCGCGCGCGAGCTCGGGTGCGACTTCGCGCCAGAGGAAGCTCGACGTCCCGAGTCCGTGCAGGAGCACGATCGGGCGACCACCGTGCCCGTAGCGGGCGGCGTGCATCGCGCCCGGACCAACCGGGACACGCAGGAGATCGGCGTCGATGGGAGGCGCTGGTGAGGGAAATCGCGTGCGACAGTGGACCGCCGAATGCTCACAGGACACAACGTCGCGGTCAAGCGGCGAATTGTGCCGCATCGACTCTTGCCGATTGGCGCGCTTCCGCCCACTTGTCTAACTTTCTCCCGCATGTCGGACCAGACCTACGACGAAGGACGCGCGAAGAACCTCCAGGCGCTGCTGCTCGCGCTCGCTGACCGGATCCGCGAGCTCAACGACGCGGGAACGCTGCTCCAGCATGCCCCGGAGCTGACGCGGCTCATCGGCGAGGTCCGCAGCGAGCTCTTTCACTACGAAGTCCGCGCCACCTACGACACCCCCGAAGTCGCCGAGAATCGCCGGATCGTCTCGGAGGCCACGCAGAAGGAAGAGACTGAATGGCAGCCAAACGAGTGGAAACCGGAAGAGGAAGACGATCCCGAGTGGTGAGCGACCAGCGTCGCTCGACCCGGCCGTTCGCGATCGCGTTAGGCATCATCGCGATCGTCGGCGTGCTGGCGATCGCCTGGTCGGTGATGCGGCCGAAGCGCGGCGTCACCGACGTCGACCTCAAGGCTGACCCGGCGCAGGCGCGCGGCTACCTCCTCGGCGATTCGACCGCTCCCCTCCAGATCATGGAGTTCGCCGACTTCGAATGTCCGGCCTGCGCGCAGTTCGCGACGCTCACCGAGCCCGACGTCCGCAAGGCGCTGATCCAGACAGGCAAGGCGGGCTGGCGCTATTACGACTATCCGCTGCCGATGCACCAGAACACCTGGGACGCATCCAACGCTGCCGCCTGCGCCGACGAGCAGGGAAAGTTCTGGGAGATGCACGACATGCTGTTCGCCAACCAGGACCGCTGGAATGGCGAGGCGACGAGCAGCCCGAAGGACGTCTTCAAGGGCTACGCGCAGACGCTCGGCCTCGACGTCCCGAAGTGGGAAGCCTGCTACGACGCCGACAAGTATCGCTCGCGCGTCGCCGCCAACCGCGCCGAAGCGGAGCGCCGCCACATCGAGAGCACGCCGACGTTCATCATCGGCGGGAAGATGATCCCCGGCGCGCTCAACTACGACCAGTTCATGAAGTACGTCAACGACTGGCAGCAGTCGCAGCCGGCGGTCGCGCCTAACGCGACGACGAGCCAGGCGCCCGCCGCCACCCCCAACGCCGCGAAGCCGGGCGGGACGAAGCCGTGACCAAGCGGATGCTCGCCGCGCTGCTCGCGCTGGTCGGGCTGCTGGTCGCGGTGTACCTGACGCTCTACAAGCTCGGCGTGATCGGGGAGCTCGTCTGCGCCGCCGGCTCCTGCGAGACTGTGCAGACGAGCCGGTGGGCGGTCTTTCTCGGCGCGCCGGTGGCGGCGTGGGGGGTCGGGTATTACGTCGTGGTGCTGGCGATGGCGATCGCCGGAACCACCGAGCGGTGGGAAGACTCGAACGCCCTGTCGCGCGCGCTGGTGATCGTCACGGCGTGGGGCGCGCTCTTTTCGATCTGGCTGACCAGCCTCGAGCTGTTCGTCATCCACGCGATCTGCCAGTGGTGCGTCGGCAGCGCGACGATCGCGGTCGCCCTGTTCATCGTCGCGCTGCTCGATTGGCGCGAGACGCGGCTGCTCGACCGCGACGAGCCGGTGAGTCCGGCGCCGGCTTCGCCCGCCGCCTAACGCGAGCGGGCGATCCGCAGCGCGGGACGCGTCGGCTCGTCGATCCGGACGTCTTCCTTCGCGCGCTTGCGGTAGGGCACGAGGTCCTGCCCGAGCACGACGAGCGTCCGCGTCGCGACGACGCTGGCGAGCGGCTCCGGGATCCCCATGACGCGGATGTAGTTGTCGATCGCCCGGTCGAACGAGAGATCCTCGGCGAGGGTATCGACGAACATCAGCGCGTTGTCGACGTGCGCGCGGATCACAGACTCCTCGGCGCGCGCCTGCGCGAGGCGCAAACGGCGCTCCGCGTTCTCCGACAGCTTGCGCGGGAAGAGCGATTCGGGGAGCAGACGGCCAAACATCATTCGGTCCTGGTGAGGGGGGCGTGTCGGGCAAATCTAAGGCATGCGGCGTGCCCGCACGGCTGTGGCTGTAAGCGATAAGCTGTAAGCAGGACGCCGCAGCCGTTGCGGCGTTGATCGCCCTTCGCTGACAGCTTATCGCTTATCGCGTACTGCCGGCGGGCTCGCGTCACCGCTGGCGTTTGAGCTTCGCGTAGTTCCCGTCGATTTTCTTGACATAGCCCAGCGTCTCCCGGTACCGCCACCGGTCTATCTTCGGCGCGACACGCTCGATGCTCGTCCACTCGGCGTCGCTGAGGTGGGCGCCCCGCGCGGCGACGCAGGCGCGAAGGATCGGGCCCTCGCCCGCGTTGTAGCTGCCGAACATGAATCGGTGGCGCTCGTCGTCGGGAACGCGCTTCTGCCAGACCGTCCAGAGCCAGCGGTCGTGCATTATGCCGGCGGCGATGTTGAACTCCGGGTCGTCGATCGAGCGGAACTCGGGACGCTTGGACGCGATCAACGCGAACGTCGACGGCATCAGCTGCATGATTCCCCGCGCGCCGACCCAGCTCTTCGCGTTCGCGTTCAGCTCCGACTCCGCCATCCCCTGCGCCTTGAAGAAGCGCCAGTCGAAGGGCGCGCCGAAATAGCGCTTCGAGTACTTCTTGAAGTAGTCGTCGTAACGCGACTGGTCGCGCGCCGCCGCGCGCGTCGAATCGGCGCGCCGGAATGCCGCGCCGAGCTTGTGTCCCTGCGCGCGGGCGGCCGGTGCGGCGAGGCTGGATACCGCGGCGAGCGCCAGGAAGAAGTGAAGCGCTCGGCGGCTCACGTCAATTCAGTGCGTGGGCGACGACGATCGCGATCGAGAGGAAGAGCGCCGCGATGAAGATCGCAACCGCGATGTTTCCCTTCTTCAACTCCTCGCGGAAGTCCATTTCCGGCGTGAGCGCGTCGATGATGCGGTAGCTGGCGTACATCAGCACGACGCCGAGGATGGCGTAGAGAAAGTTGACGACGATGATCGGCAGTTCCATGCGCGGCCGTCGGGCGGGGGGGGATTGGAGACGAGCGAATATCGTGCGCTGCCGCGGCGAGCGGAATGGGCTGGCGGCGCGGTACGTCACGCGAATGGGTTTCGCGCTGGTCGCGGATCCCGCACGCGCGCGATACAATAGCGCGGACCGCCCGCCGCGCCACCACGCCGGCGCCTTCATGGCCTGCAACCTCGCTCAACGCGAATGGAGCTGGAGCTCTCCGACATCGTGCGTGTCGTCAGGCTGGCGGTCCCGAGTCGCGACGTGGACGGTCCCGACGCGGCTCCCCCGCAGCCGCGGATCGGCGACGTCGCCGCGGTGGTCGAGGCGTTAGGCGACGACCTCTATCTCCTCGAGCACGCGACCGACGACGGGCGGCCGCTGTGGGTCGCGGAGTTCCATCTCACTGAGCTCGAGCTGGTGGCGCGAGCGCGCGAGTAGGTCCGGGCTCGCGGCGGTCGTGTCGGCACATGTCGGCAATCGTTCTTGACGCCCCCATTCCCCAGCGCTAACGTCGCGGTGCACGAAGTCATAAGATGACTTTATGACACGGCCCTGACCGCTTGCTCCCCGTACCCCGACTGTCATGAGACCTCTCACCCGCGCTCTCGCTCCGCTGCTGCTCGCCACGGTCGCCGCCTGCAGCGATACCGCAGTCTCACGCGCGCGCATCGCGGCGCCTGAGGCGCGAGCAGCTTCCAACGACGTTGATGAGGGCACCAGTCGCGTCGTGGTCGATGCCGGGCAGACCCTTGGGCCCGTGATGCGGATCGAGCAGGCGTCGACACATTCGACATCGAGCCCACTGCCGGGCGAGGCGACACGGGCCTACCTGCAGGGACTCGACCAGGACGTCATCCGCACCTGGATCCAGGTGCGCTACGTCTACAACAAGGGAAACGTCGACTACAACTACAAGTACGACGGCAGCGGCGTCGGCGCCGAGGATGCGCTGCGCTTCTACGCGACGAGCGGAAAATCGATCCTGATCGCGCTGAGCGCATACAATCCGACTTCGACGTGGACGCTGCCGACGGGCGCCGCATTCACCGATTTCCTGACGCAGACGCTCGTCTACTACAAGAGCCGCTACCCGAACATCCGTTACATCCAGGTCGGCAACGAGCCGGATGCCGGCGACGAGACGATGGCGACGTACTACCCCATCTATCAGCAGTACTACCGGGCGGTGAACGCGGCGAACGCACAGCTCGGCCTCGACGACTCGAGCAGGATCCTCATCAGCAACGGGCCGTTCACGAGCAACGTCCCGAACATGCTCGAGTATGCCGACGGTTTCTTTGCGGCATACGCCGCCGACCCCGATCCGGCGAAGAAGCTCGATTTCTTCTGCTTCCACAGCTACGGCGAAACGAACCGCCCGATCGAGCTCGCGACGGCGCGGCAGCGCATCGACGACGAGATGGCGCGTCACGGCCTCGCTCCGGTGCCGGTGTTCGTCGACGAGTACGGGATGTACGGCGGCTCAAAGTCGCCCGCCCGGATGACGATGGCGCAGCTCGTCACCATGCAGCCCGCCGGCCAGCTGACCAAGGCGTTCTATCTCTACGAAGGCGGCGTCTCGCGCGTGTTCAACTGGGCGATCTTCCACGCGACGCTGCCGTCGAAGTCGCAGCTCGCCGACGTCGAGACGGCGGTGGCGTACCCGTACGGCAACATGCTGAAGCTCGCGCACCAGGTGTCGCTGCGCGAGACACGGATCGCCGCGGTGTCGAAGTTCGTCGACGACTCCGGACTTGGCACCCACGTGCTCGCGTCGATGCACCCGGGAAAGGGAATCGCGGTGCTCGTCTGGAACTTCAACTGGCGCCAGACGCCGCCGGAAACGCCATTCGACGTCCTCGTGAAGAACATTCCGCACGCGATGGGAGCCGGAGGCCGCCTCCACCGCACCATCTACATCATCGATTCGACACACAACAATTACTACACGAACCCGGCGCAGACGGCGCTCGTCCCGACGAGCGAGGACGACATTGATTTCGCATCGAATGTCGTCACGACGCTCCCGCTGGAACGCGAGGCAGTCGCGCTGATCCTGCTGACGCGCGACACGGGGAAGCCCGACGCGAAGTAGCGGCTCGCGAACCTTGCGCCTGCTGGCGCACCGCTGCACTATCGCGGCGACCAGGCAACATGGCTGGTCGCCGCTGGTGCGTTGTGCGCCGGCGCCGTGCCTAACGCTCCGCCCCGAGGAATGATGCGCCGCCTGCTTCCGTCGCTGCTGGTGATCGCCATGCTGCCCGCCGCCGCCCTCGCGCAGCAGCCGGGCCAGCTGCCGAAGCCGAAGAACCTGAAGTTCTTCCCGAAGGATATCCCGCCGCGCGCGCTCATCGACACGATGCACACCTTCACCTCCGCGCTCGGGGTGCGCTGCACTTACTGCCACGTGGAGAAGCCGGCGGTCGCCGGAGAACGCCCGGAGATGGACTTCGCCGCCGACACCAAGGTCGAGAAGCGCAAGGCGCGCGTCATGCTGCGGATGGTCGCATCCATCAACAATGATCACCTCACGAAGCTCGAAGACCGGCGCCAGCCACCGGTCGTCGTGAGCTGCATGACCTGCCATCGCGGCGTCGCCGTCCCACGCCCGCTGCAGCAGGTGGTGCTGATGGCCTACGACTCGAGCGGTGCCGATTCGGCGATCGCGACCTACCGCGCCCTCCGCACGAAGTACTATGGACGCGCCTCGTACGACTTCGGCGACGAGCCCCTCGCCGATGTCGGCAGCGCGCTGCGGGCGCGGCAGAAGTTCGCTGATGCCGTTCGCTTCTACCTGCTCAACACCGAGTATTCGCCGACGTCATCCTTCGCCTTTCGTCAGGCCGGCGAGGGCCAGCTCGCTGCCGGAGACACGGCTTCCGCGATCGCCAGCCTCGAGCACGCCTTGATGCTCGATCCGCGGAACATGCAGGTGCAGCGCATGCTCGATTCGCTCAAGGTGAAGCCGAAGCAGTAGCCTCGATGCGTCGTGATCGCTCGGCCGGACGCGCCCGCGCTCAGGCGCGCGCGGCCGTGCCGCGGTAGCGCGCCAGCCATTCCTCGCTCCACGCATCGAACGTTCGCGCCCGCAACGCCGCTCGCGCGTCGCGCATCGTGTCGAGGAGAAATGTCACGTTGTGCAGCGCGAGGAGGCGAAGGCCAAGCATCTCTTCGCTGACGAAGAGGTGACGCAGGTAGGCGCGATCATACCGCGTGCAGCCGGGGCAGCCACACCCCTCGACGAGCGGCCGCCGATCGGTGCGGTGACTTCCCTTGCGGATCTGGACCTTTCCATCCGGCGTGAACGCGGTCCCGTCGCGCCCCATCCGCGTCGGCGCGACACAGTCGAAGAGATCGATCCCGCGCCGCACTCCCTCGACGAGGTCGTCGGGGAACCCGACGCCCATGAGATAGCGCGGCAGCGCCGGCGGGATGATCGGCTCGCAGACCTCGAGCATCGCGTACATGTCGGCCTTCGACTCGCCGACCGAGAGCCCGCCGATCGCGATGCCGCGCCAGTCTCCGGCCGCGAGGATGCCGGCGACCGAGGCCCGGCGAAGCTCCGGGTGGGTCCCGCCCTGGATGATCGGGAAGAGCGCCTGCGGCGGTGCGATGCGCTCGCGCTCCGGGTCGTCCGGCAGCAGCGACGGCAGGTCGTCGGGCAGCACCGCGTCGGTGAACGTCAGGCCTAACGGTGCGCGCCCGTCCCGCGAGATGCGATCGAACTCGGCGCGACAGCGCTCGAGCCAGCGGAGGCTCCGCTCCATCGCCGCGCGCGACGTCGCGAGCTCCGCCTGGCCGGCGACCAGCTCGTCGAGCTGCATGATCACGTCGGCCCCGATGTTGCGCTCGATCCGCATCACCGCTTCCGGCGTGTACTCGTGCAGCGAGCCATCGAGATGGCTGCGGAAGACGACGCCGTCCTCCCCGACCGTCCGCAGCTTCGCCAGGGAGAACACCTGGAAACCGCCGGAATCGGTGAGCATCGGACCGTCCCAGCGGGCGAACGCGTGCAGCCCGCCGAGCGCGCGAACCATCATGTCGCCGGGGCGCAGGTAGAGATGGTACGCGTTGGACAGCAGCATCCGCGCACCGGCAGCGGCGATTTCGTCGGTCGCGAGACCCTTGATCGTTCCCTGCGTCGCGACCGGCATGAACGCCGGCGTCTCGACCGTTCCGTGCGGAGTCACGAGCTCACCGAGCCGCGCGGAGCCCTGCTGCTGAAACGCGCGGAAGGAAAATTCCAGGGGGTTGCGCACGTCGATTGGTAACGACCGCGCCCGTGGTTGCTCAACCCCCGGGCACCCGCTGGTTGACACCGTCGCTCGAATCGGCGCAGCTTCAGCGGACTGTTGCAGTGGCCCAACCCCCCGCCACGAGGACGTGATGACCAGTCTCAGCGCGCTTTGGCTTCCGATCCTGCTCTCGGCAGTATTCGTCTTCATCGCCAGCTCGCTCCTCCACATGGCGACCCCCTGGCACAAGCACGACTACAAGACGGTCCCGCAGGAAGACCAGGCGACCGCGGCGCTGCGGCCGCTGGCGATCCCGCCCGGCGACTACATCATGCCGAGGCCGAGGGACATGGAGCAGCTGCAATCGCCGGCGTTCGTCGACCGGATGCGGCAGGGGCCCGTGGTGGTCATGAGCGTCCTGCCTAACGGGATCACCCCGATGGGACCGCTGCTGGCCAAATGGTTCGTCTATCTGTTGGTTGTCTCCTTCATCGCCGGCGGTCTCGCGGCGCATGTGATCCCGGTGCATCCGGACCGGCACGTCGTCCTCCACACGACCGGCCTCGCGGCGTTCCTCGGCTACTCGCTCGCGCTCTGGCAGGCGACGATCTGGTTCCGGCGGTCGCTCGGGACCACCGTCCGCTCGACCATCGACGGGCTGATCTTCGCGCTCATCACCGGCGCGACGTTCGCCTGGCTCTGGCCGCGTTAGGCGGCCCGGGGCGGGCAGGTCGGGGCGGGCAGGTCGGCTGAATCCCCGACCTGCCCGTGTCGTACGGGGGTGACCGTACTGCGTCACTCAATCTTCGGTGATTCCCGATGCTCACTCCCACCCTTCGCCGCCTTCGTGGCACCCTCGGCCTGGCCCTGACCTGGGCGGTTGCCTGGGCCGTGGCTGCGGGACTCACCGGCGGGTTCGTCTCGTCGGTGCTCCTGCTTCTGCGCGGAACGTTCCCTCCGGTTGGCCTGCTCATCGGGGCGTTCGCCCTCGCCGGCGCGATCTCCGGGTTCGTCAGCGGTGCGGGGTTCGCCCTCCTGCTCACGACTTCGGCGCGGCGACGCACCCTCGACGAGCTCAACCCGATCCACTTCGGTGCGCTCGGCGCACTTCCCGCCGCCGTATTCGGCTGGCTCCTCTTCCATGAGCCCGGACTCGCATTGATCGCGACGAGCTTCGGATTCGTCGCCGCGACCGGATCGCTCATCCTCGCTCGGCGCGCGAACCACCGGGAAATCGAAGAAGCACCGGGGTGGAGGAGCCTCCCGCACGGGGAGTGACGAACAGCGAGACCGGTTCGGGCACGCGTAACCACTGTGGATGCACAGCAGCATCAACCACAGAGGCTAGGGGTTCATAGGCGCTGCAAACGCGCGCGAGAAAAAAAGCCTCGACCACGGAGGACGGATTGCGAATAAATCGTGCTTTAGATAGAAAAAGCCTCAACCACAGAGGACACAGGGGACACAGAGCACGGCAACGACGCTGGCGGTGCGTTGTCCTCTGTGCTCTCTGTGTCCTCTGTGGTTAATGCACTTTGTGGTTAATGCACTTTGTGGCTAATGCACTTTGTGGTGAGTGCAGTCTGTGGTGAAATGCAGTCTGTGGTGAGTGCAGTCTGTGGTGAATGCAGTCTGTGGTTTCGGCGGTCACCGTGGTTTCTGTGGTTCCTGCTGTCACGGATCGGAAGCGAACCGCTCCACTCCTCCCATGCTCGCTCTCACTCGTGAGATAAGTCCGGCGATCGTGAGCTGTGAGCTCACGCATCTCGCGCGCACGCCGATCGACCTCGCGCGCGCACGTGCGGAGCACGTGGCCTATGAGGCGGCGCTGCGCGTCTGTGGTTGCACGGTGCAGCGCCTGGCGACCGACGCTGCCATGGCTGACAGCGTCTTCATCGAAGACACGGCGGTCGTCCTCGACGAGCTCGCCATCATCACTCGGCCGGGCGCGGCATCGCGGCGCGCCGAGGTTGGCGCGGTGCGCGATGCGCTGCGCGGTCACCGCGAGCTGCGCGAGATCACGAGCTCCGGTACCCTCGACGGGGGCGATGTCCTGCGCATCGGACCGCGGCTGCTCGTCGGGCGAGGGCCACGCAGCAACGAGCAGGGGCGCGCGCAGCTCGCCGCCTTCGTTGCGCCGCACGGCTACACGGTCGAGGGTGTCGCCTTCAGCGACTGCCTCCACCTCAAGACCGCGGCGACCCTGGTCGCCGATGACACCGTGCTCTTCAACCCCGCATGGGTCAACGCCGAATCGTTAGGCGTCGCCCGTGCGATCCCCGTCGATCCGGGGGAACCCTTCGCGGCGAACGCCGTCCGCATCGGCGACGCGGTCATCCATCCGGCGGAGTTTCCCCGGACCCGGGCTCGACTCGAGAAGAATGGAATCACGGTGGTTACAGTCCCTGCCGCCGAGCTCGCGAAGGCCGAGGGCGGGGTGACCTGCTGCAGTCTCCTCGTCGGCTGATCCGAAACTTTG
>JAICUE010000292.1 GCA_025936015.1 Gemmatimonadaceae bacterium | reverse complement strand
TGCTCGCGCCATCGCGGTCCTTCGCGGCGACATCGATGACGATGTGGCGACCGACCTTCACGTCGGCGACGCCGGCGAAACCGAGCGTCTGCAGCGCGTGCGCGACCGCGCTGCCCTGTGGGTCGAGAATCCCGCGCCGCGGCGTCACGTGGACCGCCACCCGAAAGTTAGTCACTCGCTCTCCTCGTCGACTGCGCGATTGATGGTCGGGGTGGGAAGCGGCGAGCGCGGCCGCTTCTTGCGCCGCCGCCGGCGCCGGCCAGTCGGCATCTCGTCGTGGCGGACGACGACGGCTTCGTGCTCTCCGGTCATCATCTGGTCGTCCTCGTCGTCGAACCAGATCGGCTCGGTCGTCGGCACCCGATCGAGCACGATCAGCACGAGCCACATCGCCAGGCCGAACAGGACGTAGGCGAGAAGGACCGGGAAGAAGAACTCGCGTGGGAGGAAGATCAGCCCGAGCACCGCTCCGAGCAGGATCACGCCGCCGATGATGCCACGCACCGTGCGCAGGTTCACCTTCGGCACCGCCGGATACGGTACCGGGCTGATCATCAGGAACGCGAGGATGACCATCAGGATCCGCATCATCACGTGCCACGGATAATCGGCGAGCACCTTCGTTCCGCCGAGGAGCAGGACTTCGTTGTAGAGCTTCGTCTGGCTGAATGCGTAGTACGTCGCCAGCGTCATCCCGGCGGCGGGACTCGGCAACCCGACGAAATGCGTCTTCGATGCGCCGGCCTGGGTGACGTTGAAGCGCGCGAGGCGCATCACCGCGCAGGCGGCGAAGATGAAGGCGAAAACCCAGTCCCAGCCTTCCTTGTTCAGCACGGCGAAGTACACGATCATCGCCGGCGCGAGCCCGAACGAGATCGCGTCGACGAGCGAGTCGAGCTCCTCGCCGAATCGCGAACCACTCCCCGTCATGCGCGCGACGCGGCCGTCGAGCGCGTCGCAGACGCCGCCGAGCACGACGTAGACCCCTGCCTTGCCGAAGTCGCCGCGAGACGCGGCGACGATGGCGAAGATGCCGAAGAACAGGTTCGCGAGCGTGAAGCCGTTAGGCAGGACGACCACCGCACGTCCGACCGGGCGGCTCCGCATCACGGGGGTCATCGCTGTGGGAGCTCCGCGACCACGGTCGTGCCGGCGGTGGTGAGCTCGCCGATCTTCACGCGCACGGCGGCATCGAGCGGAAGGAAGACGTCGACGCGGGAGCCGAAGCGAATGAGCCCCATCCGTTCGCCCTGCTCGACCCGTTCGCCCTCGCGACTGTACGTCACGATGCGCCGGGCAATCAACCCGGCGATCTGCCTGACGAGAATGCGGTACGGGCCTGACTCGATCCCGACGCTGCGCTGTTCGTTCTCGAGGCTCGACTTCTCGACCGCGGCATTGAGGAACTTGCCCGGGTTGTACTGCACGTACTTCACGGTGCCGCTCACCGGATACCGGTTGACGTGCACGTTGAAGACATTCATGAAAATCGACACGCGCACGGCGCGGCCATGAATGAACGCGGGCTCGTCGACCTCGGTAATCAGCACGACCTTGCCGTCGGCGGGGGCGGTCACGACGCGGCTGCCGCGCTCACCGGTGCGCTCGGGATCGCGGAAGAAGTAGGCGACCCAGACCGCGACGATGATCATCACCGCGGTCAGGAACCAGCCAGGCCAACCTCCCCGGCGTGTGGCGAACAGGAGCGCGGCGAGCGCGAGCACCGCGGCGATGGCGATGAACGGCAGTCCTTCACGGGCAAATTTCACATCGTCTCCGGGATGTGGAGAGCCTCGCCGGTAATGCGGCGATAGGCATCGAGGTAGCGTGCACTCGTCGCGGCGATCACCGCGTCGGGAAGGGTCGGCGGCGGTGCTTCGCCATTCCAACGGCCGGCGCCGCGCTCGGCGGCGAGCCAGTCACGCAGGGGTTGCTTGTCGAAGCTCGGCTGCGGGCGACCCGGCGAATAGCCCTCGGCGGGCCAGAAGCGCGAGCTGTCCGGGGTGAGTACCTCGTCGATCAGGAGGACCTGGCCGTCGGCGCTGCGCCCGAACTCGAGCTTCGTGTCGGCGACGATGATGCCGCGCGCGATCGCGAGCGCGCGACCGCGCTCGTACACCGTCCGCGACAGCCCTTCGAGCATCGCCGCCATCTGCACCCCCACGATCGATCGCAGTCGGCCCACCGGAATGTTCTCGTCGTGTCCCGATTCCGCCTTCGTTGCCGGACTGAATACCGAAGGCTCGAGCCGTTCGCTCTCGCGAAGCCCGTCCGGGAGCGGCTCTCCCGCGAGAGTTCCTGCGCGCTTGTACTCGGCCCATGCCGAGCCTGTAATGTAACCGCGCATCACGCATTCCACCGGGAAGGGGACCGTGCGGATGCAGAGCATCGCGCGGCCGGCGAGCAGCGCCCGGTGTGGCGCGAGAGCCGGGACGGCGCGGGTGATCTCCGCGGTGTCGGCGCTGATCATGTGATGGGCGATGCCATCCTCGAGGTGGCGCAGCCACCACGCGGTCAGCTGGGTCAGTACTGCGCCCTTCGACGGAATCGTCTCGCGCATGACCACGTCGAACGCGCTCACGCGATCCGTCGCCACCAGCAATACGCGGTCGTCACCGACCGCGTAAACGTCTCGCACCTTTCCAGTGCGGATACGCTGCAGGGGAAGCGCGGTGCTCGCGACCGTTGCCTCGCTCGATTTCATACGCGCGGCTCCTCCCGCTCGGCGGTCAGCGCACGCGGGTTCGCCAGGATCGGATCCACGTGCTCGGCGAGGAATTCGTCCACCTGCTGCGGCGCCCGTCCGATGAAGCGCGCCGGATCGAGCGCTGTGTGGAGGTCGTCGAGGGGCAAGCCGAACTCCGGGTCGGCCGCGAGTCGCGCGAGCATGTCGTTGTCGCGTCCCTCGTCCTTCACCGCACGCGCCGCCTCGATGCTGTGCCGGCGAATGACCTCGTGCACGGCCTGCCGGTTCCCTCCCGCCTTCACCGCGCGGACGATCAGCTCCTCCGTCGCCATGAAGGGAAGCTCGTCGTTGACGCGGCGACGAATCCGCGCCGGATGCACCTCGAGTCCCGACGCGATGTTCTGCATCAGTACCAGTATCGCGTCAGTCGCCAGAAACGACTCGGGGATCACCAGCCGCCGGTTCGCGCTGTCGTCCAGCGTGCGCTCGAAGTACTGAACGCTGTGGGTGTGATTCGGGCTCGCTTCGAGCTCGACGACGAAACGCGCGAGCGAGTTGATCCGCTCCGCGCGCATCGGGTTCCGCTTGTACGCCATCGCCGACGAGCCGATCTGCTCCTTCTCGAAGGGCTCCTCGATCTCGCCGAACGCCTGGAGCATCCGCAAGTCGGAAGCGAACTTTGCCGCGGTCGCCGCGACTCCGGCCACCGCGCCGAGCACCTGCGCATCGAGCTTGCGGGTGTACGTCTGGCCGGAGACGCCTAACGATCTGGCGAAGTCCATCTTCTTCGTGACGAGCCGGTCGAGCGCGCGGACTTTCTCGTGGTCACCATTGAAGATCTCGAGGAAGCTCGCCTGCGTCCCGGTGGTTCCCTTCACCCCGCGGAAGGGCAGCGTTGCGATCCGGTGATCGATGTCGGCGAGGTCGAGGACGAGATCCTGGATCCAGAGCGTCGCCCGCTTTCCCACGGTCGTCAGCTGCGCCGACTGCAGGTGCGTGTAGCCTAACGTCGGCTCGGCGCGCCACTCGCGCGCGAATGCCGCGAGCGCGGCGATCGCGTCGACGATCTTTCCGCGCAACAGATCGAGCGCCCGCCGCGCCAGCACGAGGTCGGCGTTGTCGGTGACGAAGGCACTCGTCGCGCCGAGGTGGATGAATGGCGCGGCGGCCGGGGCGACACCGGCGAATGCGTGCACGTGCGCCATGACGTCGTGGCGAAAGCGCTTCTCGAACGCGGCGACGGCGGTGAAGTCGATGTCGTCGAGGTGCGCCCGCATCTGCGTGATCGCCTCGTCGGGAATCGCGACGCCGAGCTCCTTCTCCGACTCGGCCAGCGCGAGCCAGAGCCGGCGCCACAGTCCGTGCCTGGTCTGCGGCGACCAGACACGCAGCATCGCCTGCGACGCATAACGCTCAGCGAGTGGGGAGCTGTACCGCTCGACGTCGGTCATCGCAGCTGGAAGTCGGTCGAGTAGACACGCCCGCCGCGCTCGAAGAAGAGCTGGATCGGGCCGCGTCCGCCGTAATAGTCGATCGCCTTCGCCGCTTCATCGGCCGAGCTGATCGGGGTGCGGTTCACCTGGACGATCACGTCGCCCGCCTGCAGGCCGAGCTCCTGCGCGACACGATCGCTCGTCTTGTAGATCACCGCGCCCTGCGCGCTGCGGATGCCGCGCTCGGCGCGGATGGCCGGCGTGAGCGTTATGAGCTCCATCTCGCGCAGCACCTGCACTTTCTCGGCGCTGACTTCCGGCATGTCGGCGAC
>JAICUE010000370.1 GCA_025936015.1 Gemmatimonadaceae bacterium | reverse complement strand
GGCATCAGGCTCGCGTGCCACGAGTCGCCCGTTCGCTGTTCGAAGCCAGCGCGCCAGCTGCCTAACGTCGTCACGGTCGGATCGAACACTCGCGTTTCGGCCGTGACGGCGCCGCGGTCCGCCATGTCGCTGAAGGTCGCTCGGTCGGTCGAGTGGACGACCCCGGCCGCATCGCGGTAGAAGATCCGGCCTCCGCCGACGATCGAGGTGCCGAGTGCACGCTCGAGTTGCTGCAGCTGATGGAAGAGGGCGTCGATCGAGCAGCCGGAAGCGCCGGTGGTGCGCTGGTCGACAGCGATGGTGAGGAAGCGGTCCTCACGCCAGTCGCGCCCGGAGGTGAGCGGTTCACCGTGGGCGGCCCAGCGCGCGAGATATTTGTCGACCATCTCGAGCAGTCGGGTCGCCTCGGCAGCTTCGAGCGGACGGTCGGCGCCGAACACCCAGACGCGGGCATCGTCGGCGAGCGAGTCGAAAGGGACGATTGGCATTCCGTAATCTACTCGCGCTACTTGATCCCGAGCAGCGCGATCAGCGTGATGCTCATCAGCAGGAGCGCGGCCAGCGACATCACGACGGTGAGCGAGACACGCGAGCCAGTGCGGGCGACCGCGCGCACATCGACGCCGAGTCCGAGCGCGGCCCTCGCGATGATCATGAGCTGTCCCGACAGCGCACGCACCGGGACCGCGACCGCCGGCGGGATGATCCCGGTCGAGCGAAGCACGGCGAGCACGATGAAGCCGACGATGAACCAGGGCACCAGCTTGCCGATCGTCAGGCGCTGCGCGTCGCCATTCGCACGGGCGCGCCGCCGTGAGACGAGGCTGAAGAAGAGCACGACCGGTCCGAGCATCAGCACGCGCACCAGCTTCACGAGCGTCCCGACGTCACCCGACAGCGCACTCACCGGGAAGGTCGCGGCGAGCACCTGCGGCACCGCGTAGATGCTCATCCCGGCGACGACACCGTACTGGTAGTTCGAGAGCGCGAGGGGCCCGATGAGCAATGGGAGGCCGAGCACCATCACGACGCCGAGCACCGCGGTGAAGGCGATCGATGAAGCGACATCCTCCGCTTTCGCGCCGATGACCGGCGCAACCGACGCGATCGCCGAGTTGCCACAGATCGCGTTGCCGCAGGCGACGAGCACGGCGAGCCTGGGGGCGAGCCCGAAGATCCGCCCCATCGCGTAACCGAACGCGAGCGCGAACGCGACGATGAGCACGATCCCGCCAAGAAGCGCCGGGCCGGCTCGAAGCAGCTGGGGAAGATCGACGGATGCACCGAGCAGAAAGACGGCGATCTCGAGCACCTGCTTCGCGGCGAATGAGATCCCGGGTGCGTAGCGCGGTGCGGGCGCGCGGACGGTGCGCACGAGCATCCCGATCAGGATCGCGACGACGATCGCTTCGATGATCGCGTGGCCGGTGAACCGTTCCTCGGCGGACTGGACGAGCAGCGAAAGAACCGCGAGGACGAGGCAAAGGATGAGCCCCGGGGCGACGCGGGTGATTCGAAAACTCATGATGAGTGGAAGTCTCGAAACGGAAGTTCGAAACTGCATGATGCTCGGACGTCTCGAAACGGAAGTTCGAAACTGCCGTTTCGAGACTTCCACGCATCAGGACGTTTCGCCCTCACACTCTCGTCGCCATCTTCCCGCCGCGCAGCCCTGCCGGAACGTTAGGCACGTCGATCCGCCGTTCGCCGATCTGCTGGCGCCACATCGCGTAGTAGAGTCCCTTGCGGTCGATCAGCTCCTCGTGGCGGCCCGACTCCGAGATGCGGCCCCGCTCGAGGACGAAGATCCGGTCGGCGTGCATCACCGTCGAGAGACGGTGGGCGATGAGGATGGTGATCGAGTCGCGGCCGGTGGCGACGTCGCGGATCGTCGCGCTCACGGATTCCTCGGTGAGCGAGTCGAGCGACGAGGTCGCTTCGTCGAAGACGAGGAGATGCGGGCGGCGGAGCAGGGCGCGGGCGATCGAGAGGCGCTGCTTCTCGCCGCCGGAGACCTTCACGCCACCCTCACCGATGACGGTATCGAGTCCCTTGTCGGCGCGGGCGAGCAGCGCGTCCATCGCGGCCTGATGCAGCACGGCCAGACACTCCTCGTCGCTCGCGCCGGGACTGACGAAGAGAAGATTCTCGCGAATCGTGCCGGAGAATAGCTGCGAGTCCTGGGAGACGAGACCGACGCGCTCGCGCAGGCGGTCGAGGTCCACGGTGTTGCTGGCGTGACCGTCGTAGAGCACGCGCCCCGACTGCGGTTGATACAAGCCGACGAGCAGCTTGACGAGCGTCGTCTTCCCCGCGCCTGACGGTCCGACGAACGCGATGGTCTGGCCGCGGACCGCCTTGAACGACACGCTCTGCAGCGCCGGAGCGGTCGCGCTCTGGTGACGGAACGAGACCTCGTCGAACTCGAGCGTCGTCAGTCCGTCGAGCGGAACCGGGTGCGCCGGCTTCGGATCGGGCGGCATCGCGAGGATCTCCTGGAACTTCGCCAGCGATGCTTCCGTCTCGCGGAAGATGTTGATGACGTTGCCCAGCTCCTGCAGCGGGCCGAAGATGAAGAAGGAATAGATGAGCAGCGAGAAGAACTGCCCGACCGTCATCTGGCCGGCGAAGATCAGGTACAGCATCAGGAACAGGATGCAGGTCCTGAGCGCATTCACCGCCGTCCCCTGGATGAAGCTCAGGCTCCGCAGGTAGCGCACCTTCTTCAGCTCGAGGCGGAGGATCTTCTCCGTCGTGCCGTTCAGCCGCGCCACCTCCTGGTCGGCGAGGCCGAGGCTCTTCACCAGCTCGATGTTGCGGAGCGATTCGGTCGTTGCGCCGGCGAGCGCTGTTGTCTCGTCGACGATGACCTTCTGGATCGTCTTGATCTTCCGGCTCAGCACCGAGCTGAGGATGCCCAGCAGTGGCACCGTGATCAGGAAGGCGGGCGCGATGATCCAGTGGACGCTGAACGCGTAGATCATCACGAACACGACGCCGACCACGGTCGTGAATACCATGTTCACCGCGGCGCCGATGAACTTCTCGACGTCGGCGCGCACCTTCTGCAGCTTGCCTAACGTTTCGCCGCTGCGCTGGTCCTCGAACGCCGAGTAGGGGAGCGAGAGCGAGTGGTGGATCCCGTCGGAATACAGCCGGGCGCCGAGCTGCTGGATGACGAGGTTGACGACGTAGTCCTGGAAGTTCTTCGCAATGCGCGAGACCAGTGCGACGCCGACGGCCAGCGCGAGGAGAAAGAGCACGCCGTGCACGAACTGGCCGGTGGTGTACTTCCCTCGCTGCGTCGCGTACTGATCGATGACGTGGCGGAAGATCAGCGGGTCGAGCAGCGAGAAGATCTGGTTGATCGCCGCGAGGAAGAGCGCGAGGACGACCAGCTTCCAGTAGTTGCGGAGATACGAGTAGAGCAGGCGCATCGGCGACTGAATTTCCATGCGCTGAATCTACGCCAATCGGCTC
>JAICUE010000311.1 GCA_025936015.1 Gemmatimonadaceae bacterium | reverse complement strand
GCGAGGTCCACCACGTAGCGAAAGTAGCTCTCGCTGCTCCGCTCGGCTTCGGTGTAGTTCAGCGCGAAGTCGAGATCGATGTCCTCCTCGTCGAGGCGGTTGTTGCGCACGGTGCAGTTCGCCCGCTGGTCGCCGATGCTCTGGATGACGCCGTACTCCGCTTCGCAGATCGGGACATCGTGCAGGATCGAGGTGCCTGACGGCGAGACGACCGTGAGCGAGTCGAGACGATCGGGGGGAATCCCGCGATCGTTGAGCGCGGCGTTGAACGACCGCGTGAGCGAGTCGCGCTCGGTATCGAAGCGATCGAGCCCGACCGGCGTCTTCCCGCGAAAGGTCGAATCGACACCGCTGCCGTTAGGCACCACCGACAGCGACTCCGGCGCGAGGGCGAAGGTGTTCTCGGAGATGTCACCGAGGTCGAAGATGAGCGTCGGGTTCTTCGCGCGGTTCGCGGCGGTGGTGTCGACGAGCGCGTAGAGCTCGAGCTGCTCCACCTGGGTGAGATCGGCGCCGCTCGGCGAGAGCACGGTGCGGATGGAGCGCCAGCGGCGTGCGGCCGGCGCGATCGCCGGGGTCACCCACTCGGTCAGCCCACCGGCGTGATCGCGGCGGAAGCCGAGCGTGTCGGGCTGCAGCGTCAGCCAGAGGACGTTCTCGGGAAAGCTGACGCCAATCGAGCCCGTCTGGACGATGATCGAGCGATCGATCATCCGCGAGGTGAAGCGGATCGGCGTGCTGTCGTTCACCAGGTGGACGTTCGTCTGCCAGACGAGCGACGCCGCGTTCGATTCGTCGAAGCTGAGCGACCCGGTGGACGGCGTCGTGCTCGGCCGGCTGGAGAGGAACCAGGCCGGGTCGAGCGTGCTGATCGAGATCCCACCCTCGCCGGCGAAGCTGTCGAGCCACGCCTGGCCGATGCTGTTCGGCTGCGGGCGGCTCGTCGCCATTTCCGCCTGGAGCATGATCCGCGAGTCGCCGGGTCGTTCGCTCAGCATCGGCAGCCTCGCGAGCGCGTCGCTGAGGAGCGGGGCGTCCCAGCTCCAGTTGCCGGTGACGCCGGCGACGAGCGACGACGCCGGCTCGAAGCCTAACGGCGGCCGGGTGTACTGGGTCGACTGGCTCTGGCTGATCGCGGTGAAGGTGACTTCACCCGCCGGCGCGGCGAAGGTGGTGGCCAGACCGAAGATATTGGTCGCCGCATTGGTGAAGAGCGGATTCTCCTCGTACTGCACCGTCACCGTCCGCGGGCGCGAGAAGAGGGTGTCGGGGCGCGTGAAGGTGACCCGACCCAGCTCGTAATCAATCGTGTAGTCGATCCCGCGCGCGAGCGGGACGCCGTCGATGCTCAGCCGCTCCGAGTTCCGGCGGAGCTGGATCGCGCCTAACGTCAGCGTCCCCGCTTCGTCGCTGCTCCCCTGCGACTGGTAGCTCAGCTGCATCCGGTACACCGACGGCGGATGTTGTGGCGAATAGAGGTACGCGCCCGGCGTGCTGTAGATCGCCGCGTTCGACAGGTTGGGCGGCTTCGCCAGCCCGCTGTCGGAGAAGGGTTGCAGCGACGGGAAGACGACGAAGTAGTCGCGAACGATCTTCGAGCTGCCGCCGCTCGGGCTCGTCGTGACGTTAGGGTCCGTCGGCCGCGGCCAGACGCGATTCTCGACGTCGAAGGCGGCGGGGTTCGTCGTCTGTGCCAATCCGAAGAGCTGGAGATACGTCTGCGCCGCGCCGCCGATCGGTTTCTCCTGGTCGCCGGCCGCGCCGGCGACGATGCGCGCGTTGATCGTGTTCCGCTGGACGTCTTCGCCGCCGATGCGATAGACCGAGCGGATCTCGCGGCGGAACGCCGGATCCCCCGGGTTGATCGAGTAATCGTAGAGGAGGTTCGCGACCTGGGACTGCGGGATGCCGTTATACGCGACGTCCGGGGTGCCGCCGACATCCCGCTTCACGACCGGTTGCCCACCGGGAACGTTTACCGTGTACGCGATCACGATCCGGTCGCGCTCGAGACTCGGCTGCGTCACCATCGCGATCCAGAGCTGCGACTTGTCCACGTAATAGTCGACGCCCTCGCGAAGCAGCTCGTACGGCTGGTCGCCGTTGTTGGCCGCCTTGAGCCCGTTCACGATGAAGCGCGGACCGTTAGGGTTCGGCGGCTGGCTGCCGATCTGCAGACGGTAGACCGAGATCTTCGCCGGGCGAATCCCCTTCTGGTCGAGGAGCGCGCCGAGCCGGTTCATCTGGTCGCGGTCGAGGATGTCGATGTTCGGGTACTCGCTGCCGAACTCGATCGGGTCGACGGTGAAGAAGAATCGACGCTGCTCGATCTGGTAGTCCTCGACGTCACGAGTCTGCCCCTGTTGCGTGACGTCGCCGACGGTGAAGCGCGCGTCCTTGACGAGCGTCCCCTTCTGCTGTGCGGCGATCGCGCGAAAGTGCATCGGCCCGACCTGGCCGAGCGCCTGCACGCCGTAGTTGCCGCTCGGGATCCCGCCGGTGATGAAGCGCGACGGCGGCGGCGCGAAGGTGACGTTGCCGACCTCGACGCGCTGCAGCACTTCGTTAGGCTTGCCCGCGTAGTAGATCGACAGGTTGTTCGACGCGTCGAACTCGCGCTGCGAGTCGTAGTCGATGTCGACGTGCACCCGGTCCGCGAGCACTCCCGCAGACAGAATGTTGAACTGGAAATCCACGCTCGGCGCGATCGGCGAGCGGCATCCGGTGAACGAGGACGTCAAGTCGATCGACAGGCACGGCGTCGTCTGGACCTTTTCTCCCTTCGCCTCGAGCCGGGTGTTCAGCTTCAGCGCGAGGTCCGCGTACTGGTTCGCTGGCTCCGGTGTGATCGGCGTTGGGAGGCCAGTCATGGTCGTGTCGCCCGTCGTCCGAACCGGCAGCGTCGGCCTCGCGACGAAGCTGATGATCGGCGGCGGCGCGACGCGTGGGTCACGCTCCCCGAGCCAGGCCGCGGCGAGCCGGCGCTCGCGGAGCGCGAGCGCACGGCGGAGCGAATCGGTCTCGATGGCCGCGACCGCGCTGGCGGGCAGGCGGAGCGCCGTGAGCCTGCCAAACGGTTCGAACGCGGCCGGACGCTCGAGCGTGAGGCGCGACAGGATGCTGTCACGCAACGCATCCTCGGCGGGTTGTACCTGGAACGCTCGCCGCGTGCTGTCGGCGCTCTGGGCTCGCGGAGCCCGGAGCCTCGCGCCGGTCCCCTGCGCCAGCAGTTGCGCCCCACTCCCCGCGACAGCGAGAGCGAGGCCCAGCAGCAGACGGAGCAGCAGGGTCGAGGCACGCACGATGGGGCGCTGGATCGGGGCGGGATCGCGGCGAGCGCTCGCGCGCGGCCGACGCATCTCATGAGAAGAGGGGCGGCGAGCCTTGAATTGCATGGCTCCCGGGTGGAAACTTCGGGTCACGTGAAGATACTCTCCAAGTACGTACTCAAGGAACACACCGGACCGCTCGTCTTCGCGCTCGCCGCGCTGACGTCGCTCCTGTTGCTGAACTACGTCGCGAAGCAGTTCGGCGCACTCGTCGGCAAGGGACTGCCCTGGACCGCGATCCTCGAGTTCTTCGGACTGTCGATCCCCTTCACCGTCGCGACGACGCTGCCGATGGCGGTGCTCATTTCGACGCTGTACGCCTTCAGCCGCCTCGCCGCCGAAAACGAGATCACGGCGCTCAAGGCGAGCGGCGTCGGGATGACGACCGTGATGTACCCCGCGCTCGGCGCGGCGACGATCGTCGCGATCCTGATGATCGGCTTCAACGACCAGATCCTCTCGCGCGCGAACCACCAGCTCGCGGTGCTGCAGACGGACATCGCCCGCACCAAGCCGACGTTCGCGCTGCGCGACCAGGTCATCAATCCCGTCTCGCCGGGCCGCCTCTACGTCAGGACGGGCCACATCGACCGCGCGACGAATCGCATGCGCGAGGTCACGATCTACGACCTCGGCGATCCGACGAAGACGCGCACGATCTACGCGACGAGCGGATTGCTCGGCTTCGCCGGCAACGGTTCCGACCTCGTGATGACGCTGTTCGACGGTTGGATGCAGGAGGTGCCGACGAGCGACCCCGCGCAGCTGACGCGGCTCTTCTTCCGGAAAAACCAGTTCATCGTGAAGGGAGTCGGCAGCAAGTTCGAGAACTCGGACAACGTCGACTACAAGGGACCGCGCGAGAAGACCATCTGCGAGATGCAGCAGG
>JAICUE010000061.1 GCA_025936015.1 Gemmatimonadaceae bacterium | reverse complement strand
GTGAGATCGCCGTCGCTGAACGCCATCGCATGATTGACGAGGCTCGCGAGCGGCTCGGAGACCGATCGCACCGTCCGGGTGACGACCGCGAAGGCGCAGAGCACGGCAATGCCGATCAGCAGCACGAGCCAGAAGCTGCGATGCGACGCGTAGTTCGCGAGTGAACGCGACGCGTCGGCAACCTTGCGCGCCTTCGTCTCGCCGAGCCGGTCGATGTCGCCGAGCATCTGGCTGGCGATCGGCCGGGCGAGGGCGGCTTCGGCGCGCGCTTCACCCAGCCGGCCAAGATCGGCCAGCCGATGCGCGCGGGCGAAGTGCGTCTCGACGAGGGAGAGCTTCTCGTCGATCGACGCGGTCAACGCGACTTCCTGCGACGATTGGCCGCGACGGGCATTCATCTTCCGCTGGGTCGCGTGCGCATCCCAGCCTAACGCGCGAAATTCGGCGAGCGTCGCGGAGTCGCGGGTGTCGAGGTAGACGGTCGCTGCCTGCAGCTGCTGGGCGATGTCGGCCGAGAGCCGCGACGACAGTTGCGACTGTTCCTGCACCTTGGTGAAGCTCGCGGTCACCTCCTGCGACATCGAGCGCAGCGCGTGAAAGCCGATCGCGCCGGCGACGACGAGAAGGATGACGAGGCTGCCGAAGCCGATGTGGAGGATGCTGCGAATCGAACCGAACGCGGAGGAGAGCGTCCCCTCCGCGCCGGGCGCCGCATCACGCGGCGGCACGGGCACCGGCGCCCGCGGCGGAACATAGGCCGTGGTCGAAATCGGGGTCACCTTGGTCGTCATTGCGCGGCCACGGTGAGGAGCCCGTTCTCGATCCGGGTCATCACGATGCTCTTGCCGACCGGGTCGCCGTCGGCCTGGAAGCGGATGTCGCCGGTGACGCCGTGGAACGCATCCTTGTCGTCGAGGTCGGCGAGCCACTCCCGGATCCTGGCGCGATCCGGGCCGACGGCCTCGATCGCCGCGGCGATGAGCCGGGTCGCGTCGTAGGCGAGCGCGGCGTTGCCGTCGGGGATCTGCGCGTACTTCTGGCGGAAGGCGCGGACGAAGCTCTGCGCCTCGGGGCGGGGATCTTCGGCGGTGAACGGTGCGCCGACGTAGACGCCGCGCGAGAGCGCAGTGTCGGCGACGAGGCCCGTCCAGCCGTCGCCGCCGAGGAAGTCGGCGGTCATTCCCTGCCGCCGCGCCTCGCGCAGCACCGTCAGGCCTGACGCGTCGGTGCCGGCGGCGAACACGATGTCGGCCTTCTCTCGGGCGTAGTAGCTGACGAACGGCTCGAGATCGCTCTTCCCCTCGGGGATCGGATCGATGCTCACGATCTCGCCGGCGAACGCCTTCTGGAAGGAATCGGCGAGCCCGCGGCCGTAGCTGTTGTTCTCGTAGATGATCGCGGCGCGGCGACGTCCGAGCTTGTCGGCGAAGCGCGCGAGCGCGATCCCGTTCGCCGAGTCGCTGGAGATGACGCGGAAGGTCCAGCGCGAGATGCCAGTGAGCTCGGGCGACGTCGCGGTGGTCGCGACCGCGGGAAGCTCGCCGTCGTAAACGTGCGCGGCGGCGACCATCGCGCCCGAGTTGACGTGACCGATCACCGCGACGACGTCGTGGTTGGCGACGAAGTCCGCGGCGACCTGTGCGGCCTTCGTTCCCTGGCCCTCGTCGTCCCGCTCGATCACGTGGAGGGGCCGATGCCGCACCCCACCGTGCGCGTTGATTTCCTCGACCGCGAGGTCGATTCCCATCTTGTTCATCGCACCGTACGCCTCGTTCCACGGACCGGCGGCGCCGACGACGATCGGATGCGAGGAACGCGAGCAGCTGGCGAGCAGGGCGATCATTACGCTGGCGACCAGTGGTCGCGGCGCATGGCAGAGCGAGAGACGTGGCATCAAACAGATGACTGCAGAGCGGGGCCTGCGGTCACGCCGGTCGTGGCACCAGTCCTGCCTTTCTTCCAGCGGGATGAGCCTCACGGCTCACGATGGCCTCAACGCACAGGTGCAGACATGAAAGTGCTCGTGACCGGCGGGACCGGCGTCGTCGGACGCGCGACCGTCACCGCCCTGATCGATCGCGGACACACTGTCCGACTCCTTTCGCGCAACGCCCGTCGCGACGCCGCCCAATGGGGATCGTCGGTGGAGTCCTGGACCGGGGACGTCGCGAAGGACGATGGCCTCTCGGGCGTCGTCGACGGGTGCGACGCGGTGCTGCACGTGGTCGGCGTCGTGCACGCGGGCGACGGCGGGCCTTCACTCCGCGAGATCAACGTCGAGGGGACGCAGCGAATGCTTCGCGAAGCGATCAGCTCCGGCGGCCCTCGCTTCATCTTCGTCTCCTCGCTCGGCGCTGACCGCGGTGAATCGGAGTATCACAAGTCGAAGCGTGAGGCGGAGGCGCTGGTCCGCGAATATCCGGGACCGTGGACGATCGTGCGGCCGGGCAACGTGTACGGGCCCGGCGACGACGAGATCTCGCTGCTGCTGCGGATGGTGCGCACACTCCCGGTCATTCCGGTGATCGGCGGCGGCGACGCGAAGTTCCAGCCGATTTACGCCGGTGACCTCGGACGCGCGCTCGCCATCACCGTCGAGCGCAGCGATCTCGTTGGTCGTGTGCTCGAACTCGCCGGCACCGAGGAGACTTCGCAGAACGAGCTGATCGACCACTTCTCGCGGATCACGAAGCGCGAGCCGGCGCGCGTCGGCGTTCCTGAATTCCTGACGTCGATCGGGATCTCGCTCGCCGAAACAGCCGGGGTGCCGGTGCCCTTCCATCAGTCGCAGCTGACGATGCTCCGCGAAGGAAACCGCATCCCCGCCGACCGCATCAACGCACTCACCGACGTCTTCGCCATCACGCCGACTCCGCTCGAGGAAGGGCTGCGGATCCTCGCCGACGCACTCCCCGAGACCCTGCCGTCCGAGGGCGTCGGTGCGCTGAAGCGCAAGCAGTTCTGGGCCGACATCGCTGGTTCGGCGCACACGCCCGAGACGTTGTTCGCGCTCTTCCGCGACCGCTTCTCCGAGCTCACGCCGATGATGATGGACCTGCACGCCGAGCCTGACACGCCGAAGACGCTCGAGGATGGCGCGACGCTGACGATGGCGCTCCCACTTCGCGGCAACGTTCAGGTTCGTGTCGAGGAGCTCACCGATCGGCGCGCAACGCTCTGCACGCTCGCCGGCCACCCGCTCGCCGGCGCGGTGCGTTTCATCGCCGAGGATCGTGCCGACAGGATCCGCTTCCAGGTCGAGGTCTACGACCGGCCGGCGACGATGGCCGACTACCTCGTCATGCGCCCGGTCGGCGAGATGCTGCAGTCCGCGACCTGGGACAACGTCGTCCAGGCGGTGATCGATGCGAGTGGCGGGCACGCAGCGGATGGAATCCACCACGAGGAAGCGGTGCTCGACAGCGACCAGGCCGAGCGCATCGACGAATGGCTGCGCGACCTCGTCATGCAGCAGCGCCGTGAGGCCTCACGCGACGGCGACGCGCCGGGCGAAGGGCAGGGGACGCGCACGGATGAACGAAAGAACGCCGGTTCCGGAGACCTGCACACCGGCGGCTTCGGCGGCGAGACGAGGGCGGAGCTGTAGGCGAGCGAGGCGCCTAACGCTCGCCCTCGTCGAACTTCACGTCCAGCGGCCGCGACTGGCAATGGTCCCCGCAGCCGAGCATGTACCGGTTGCGGGCGAACCAGCGGTAGAACTTCTCGGCGAGGGGGCGGACGAAGGGGATGCTGAAGACCCAGGAAATGAATTTCCCCTTCGGCAGCACGTCGAGGATCTGCTCGATCGCGGCCGCGCCCTGCCAGGTGCGGCCATTCGCGGCGATGAGCTGCACCGACTCGGTGTAGGCGCGCGCGGGAATCCACGGGAAGCGCGCCTGCACCCCCGGCTGCTGCGACGCGACGATCTCGAGCTGTTGCGTGCGGTCCCATTTGCGCAGCAGCTTTACGAGTCGGTTGCACACCTTGCAGAACCCGTCGAAGACGACGGTGTACGGGCGGTTCAGCGGCGGCGCGGCGGTGAACGTCGTGGTCGGTTCCCCTTTCACCGTGAAGAGCACCACCGGCACGGTTCCCGCCGCGGTCGCGGTTGCGTTGCTGCTCATGCGGCCTCGATCGAAACGGTCGGTGAATGCAGAAGAGTTTCATGCACCGTGCACATCGCAGCAACGCGCTTCGCCGCGTTGAGTCGCGCCGGCGGGAGCGATGGCCAATGGAACGTCAGCGCCATGTCGTTCACCCGGTGCGGCTCGTCGGAGAATTTCCAGGTGACGTCGATGTACATGCCGTCGATCGACAGGTCGGCGTGCGTCGCCCACGAGTAGAGAACGGAGAAGGTGCAATACGCGAGGGAGCTGCCGAGCATGTGAAAGGGCGAGTACTGACGGTCGGCGCTCGGCGCTTCGATCGTCATCGGCCCCTCCGTGGGCTCGAGCCTGATGCTGTCCTCACCCGTCAGTGTGATCTTCACGGCAACGTTCTCGCTGGTGATTTCGTCTGCGCGCGCGTCCCGACTGAGGTCGGCTGCAGGGTGCAAGGAGTGCTCCACCGGCCGCGTCGCTCTCCGATGGTAAACGCCTGACCCCATACCCCAGTGCCCGATCTCGGCAGCCTTCACATCCTGATCAACCACTTTCCGGTGATCCTCACCGTCGTCGGCGCGGCTGCGGCGGTGCTCGCGCTGTTCGTGCGGAAGCGCGGCCTCTGGCTGTACGCGACCGCGACGCTCTTCCTCGCCGGGCTCTCGGTGATTCCGACCTTCCTCACCGGCGATCCCGCGGCCGAACAGATGCGCGATACGTGGTACGTGACGCGTCAGGCAATCCGCGCGCACGACGAATCCGCCGGATGGACGCTGTGGGGCCTGATCATCATGGGATTGATCGCAGCGTATGCGTGGTGGCGCGCCTATCGTCGCGAAACGGTGGTCGTGGCGGGCGCGGTGCACACCGATGCCGGCGACGTCCCCGCCGAGGCGAAGGTGCGCGCGGTGGTCGGGCTCCCGGTCTGGCTCCGCGTGCTGGTCGTCTTCAGCGCGCTGTTCGGCTGCGCGCTGGTCTACCGCACCGCGTCGTTAGGCGGCGACATCCTTCACCACTCGACGGTGCTCGAGCAGACGCCGCGTCCGGCATCGGTCCCGGCGCCGGCGCCGGATCCACGCCACCGTTAGGCGCGGCGGACCAGGGGGAAAAACAACGGGCCGGCTCCGTGAGGAGCCGGCCCGCCGTACTCTGGAGCTGTGCTTAGAACTCGAGGCCGAAGGCGATCGGAAGCGACGCGATCTTCGCGCCTTCCCAGTTGCCCTGGTCAACGTAGCGGCCTTCGATGTAGGCGACATGGCCCGCCATCTTGAACCGCATGCCGACGCCGGCGTTGAAGCCGAGGTTGGTCTTGTTGTCGTTCACGGTCGCGTTGCCGGCGCCGAGGTCAGTCGACAGCGCGGTGCGATACGCACCGAGGCCGCCGAGGACGTACGGCTTCATCGACGACGACGCAGCGAAGTTGTAGCCGATGTCGAGCGCGGCCGCAATCTGGTTGCTGGTCGTGCCCGAGTTGTCCTTCTCGCCGTAGTGCGCGTAGCCAAGCTCACCGCGCAGGAAGGCCGGCGACGCCTGCAACCGCTTCGACGCCATTCCTTCGATGTGCAACCCGGTGCTGACGCCATCGGCAAAATCGGCCTGCGGCAGCGCAACGCCGAGACCAGCCGAGAACTTCATCGGGTTCGACGCCGAGCGGTGCTGCTGCGCCTGGCTCACCGCGGGGACGAACGCAATCGCGGCTGCCGCTAAACCGACCAGTGCACGCTTCATCATGACGCGTTTCTCCTTTGGGGGGTTCTCCAGCATGGACACAGACCGCATGGGTCCGTCCACGCTAGAGACGGCTTGCCCCCGCGCCGGGTAACGCCGGTGCTTGTTCGGTATCCCCGGCCGGTCGACGACCGCGGCTTGCTCCTAGGGCGCGCCGGCCGGCTGCTGCTGCGTCAGGCAGTGCAGCGTCCCCAGACCCCAGACGAGATCGACCGCGTGAATCCCGATCACGTGGCGATCGGGCATCAGCGTCGCGAGGGTGTTCATCGCGATGCGATCGTTGCGGTCGTTGAACGTCGGGACGATCACGACGCCGTTGGCTATGTAGAAGTTCGCATAGCTCGCGGGCAACCGCTCGCCATTCATCGTGACTGGGCGCGGATAGGGAATCTTCACGACGCGCAGCGCATCCCCGCCGGCGAGCTGAAGCCGCCGCAGGTTGTCCTGCGACCGCGCGTGATTCTCGTCTGCCGGATCTTCCTCGTAGGCGAGCACGACCACGTCCGGCGCGACGAAGCGCGCGATGTCGTCGATGTGGCCGTGCGTGTCGTCGCCGACGCAGCCTTCGCCGAGCCAGATCGTTTCACGGATGCCGAGGTAGTCGCGAAAGACACGCTCATACCCTTCGCGGGACAGGCCGGGGTTCCGTACCTGCACGCTCGAGAGCAGGCACTCCTCGGTGACGAGCATCGTCCCTTCGCCATTCGTCTCGATCGCGCCGCCCTCGAGCACGACGCGCTCGCCGGTGTCCGGCCTCACCGGTTCGATACGTGGCAATCCGGAGATGCGCTCGACGGCGCGGCCAACCTCGGCGTCGCGCTCGTAGTTGTCGTACTTCGCCCACGCATTGAAGCGCCAGTTCACCAGCGCCGTTCGGCCGTCGGCGCCGACGATGCCGGTTGGCGCCGAGTCGCGAAGCCAGACGCGATCGTTAGGCACGGCGTGCAGGCCGACGTTCGCCATCGCGACCCCGTGCGCGGCGAGGTGCCCCGCCGCCGCGTCGCGGACGTTGTCGTCGTTACAGAGAATCTCGACGCGCTCGTGCGCGTGGAGGACGCGCACGATCTCGGCGTAGACCCACGGGATCGGGGCGAGCTTTCCCGGCCAGTCGGGCTCGTGGTGCGGCCAGGCGATCCACGTCGCGGCGTGGCGCGCCCACTCGGCGGGCATCCGCCCGCGCGGCGCGGCGCTCACCGCCGGGGCGGGATCGCGTCCGGCTTCAGCCGTGGCGTCGCGAACCGGCATCGCGCCGTCAGGCAGCGCCGATGTAGCGGCTGAGGATCGGCGCGTACGCATCGACGCGACGATCGCGGAGGAAGGGCCAGTTGCGACGGATCGTTTCCATCAGCTTCGGGTCGAGCGTCGCGGTCAGGATCGCTTCCTCGGTGCCCGCCTCGGCGAGGAGGCGGCCGAACGGATCGCTGATGAACGAGTGGCCGAAGAAGGTGATGCCGTTGGTGTTCGGCTCATCCTCGTGGCCGATCCGGTTCGGCGAGGCGACGAAGATTCCATTGGCGATCGCGTGGCTGCGCTGCATCGTGCGCCACGCCTCGACCTGCGCATCGCCCCACTCGGCCTTCTCGGCCGGGTGCCACCCGATCGCCGTCGGATAGAAGAGCACGTCGGCGCCGAGCAGGCTGGTGATGCGCGCGGCCTCCGGATACCACTGGTCCCAGCAGATCAGCACCCCGACGTTCGCGTAGCGCGTCTTCCAGACGTGGAAGCCGCTCGCCTGCTTGGCCAGCCGGCCGATCTGGTCGGCGCGGTCGTCGTGCGTGCCGTGCGCGTTAGGCACGGCGTCGCCGGGCGTGAAGTAGTACTTCTCGTTGAAGAGCGGATCGTCGGGGATGTGCATCTTGCGATACACGCCGAGCAGCGACCCGTCGGCGTCGATGATGGCGGCCGAGTTGCGATAGACGCCGGCTGCCTGACGCTCGAAGAGCGGGACGATGACGACGACCGCGAGCTCCTTCGCGATCTTCTGCATCGCGTCGGTGGTGGGGCCGGGGATCGACTCGGCGTAGTCGAAGCGGTCGCACTGCTGCGATTTGCAGAAGTACGGCGCGTTGAACAGCTCCTTCAGGCAGATGATCTTCGCGCCGCGGGCGGCTGCCTCGCGCACCTGCGCGACCCCACGCTCCACGTTCGCCGCGACGTCGTTCGTCGCCGCGTCCTGGATGATGCCGATGGTGAACGGGGAGGTTGTCATGGGAGCAAGCTATTAGCAGTTGGCCATCAGCGTAAAGCGACCGCGAACAGAAGCTCGCGGCCGCTCTGCGCTGCATCTTCGGCGCCGTTGCTCGACGCTGACGGCTAATGGCTAACGGCTGCCTTTTGTTTCCGCGCTGTCCTTCGGCGCGAGGGCATCGACCGCGGCGGCGAGGTCCGCGTAGGCCTTCGGGACGAGCTCCTTGAAGGGCTGCGCCACGTAGGTCACCCGTCCATCCGGACCGACGACGAACAGGCTCCGGTCGTCCAGCTTGTACTTGTCGTTCCATGCGCCGTACTGCCGTCCGACGACGCCGCCCGTATCGCTCGCGAACACCATCGGGAACTGCTCGTCGCGCATCCAGCTGGCGAGGGCGGTATCCGGGTCGACGCTGATGCCGATGACGGCAACGTGACGACCGTTGTTGAAGAGCGTGGCGTACTGATCACGGTACGCCTCCATTTGGATCGTTCAGCCCTTGGTCCGCGCCTTGTAGAAGAACGCGATCACTACCGTCTGTCCACGGTAGTCGGAGAGGCGCACCGGTTTTTCGAGCTGTCCGTACCGCGTCGCGCCGCTGAGCGCAAAATCGGGCGCCATCGCGCCGACCGTTATGACGGGCGCGGGCGCCGGTGCTGGTTGCTGTGCGCCGAGCGCGCCACCGGCGAGGACCGCGGCGGCGACGGTGGCGAACCGGCACTGCGTGAGAAGGGACATACAGCCTGTGGTGAGAGGTGAGTGCATCGAGGGGATCATGTTCCGAAACGCTGCATAGCGGAAGGGTGCCGCGCATCCGGCTCCGGCAACCGGCCTCGTCTACGTGACTGGACAGAAGGTCGAACGCGCGTGGACGCTCCCCGCAGTTACGCGTCTCTTCGCGGCGCTAACTCACGGCACCGGCCCTGCCTTTATCCGTGCCGTCGGCCGGGCGTTCCGGCCCCGATCCAACTGCCGGAGGTGTTCGACCATGCGTTCCATCGTCAAATACATTGCGATCCCGGTGATCGTGCTCGCCGCCGCGTGCCAGAGCAAGGACGACGCGAAGCTCGACGATTCGTTGAGCCGGGATCTCGCGCTCGCCGCGCAGGCGCAGCCCTATCAGCAGCAGCAGTTCATGTCGCCGCAGGAGATGGGGTACAACGGTTATGGCCAGCCGCAGCAGTATCAGGTCGCGCAGCGTGGCGGCTATTACCAGGCGGCTCCGGTTTACTCCGCGCCCGCGGCGGTTCGCCGGACGTCGAGTTCGACCTCGAGCGCGAGCCGGTCGAGCGGCACGACGGTCGCCCGCGAGCCGGTCCGCAACACCAAGCGTGACGCTGTCATCGGTGCGGTCGGCGGCGCCGCGGTCGGCGCGGTCACGAGCCGCGATAAGGTGAAGGGCGCGATCATCGGCGCCGCGGCCGGCGGAATTCTCGGCGGAATCATCGGGCACTCGGTCGATACACACTAGTCTCGTGCGCCATGCGGGCTATGACACTGCGATGAGAGATGAGTGAGACTCCGATAGAGAGACGAGAGACGAGAGATTAGAGAGGGGTGAACTGCGGCGTTGTTCATTTCCGGATCGATGCCGCTTCAGCTGGCGGCTAGCGGCTGATGGCTGCGTCGAGGGTGACCAATCGAGCGATGGGGGAGTCAGATATCGAATCCCCCTCTCCCGGTTTCCAATGCCGCTGTCGAGCGAAGCGCAGCTCAATTCTGTCATCGAAAAGCTCGTGAAGGATGTCGAGCTTGCGGTGCATGCGATGTATCGCGGCGATGTGCGGCAGAACACCGCGCAGGCGCGGACCGATACGCACCGGCGCACGGCGTATGAGGCGCTGCGGCCCCTCGTCGCCGCGCAGGCGCCGGCGGCCGGTGCTGCGCCGGCGGATGCGGCGGCGGCGGGTGGAACGCTCACCGCGGACGAAGCGAGCGCGATCATGCGCTGCATCATGGGGTGGCTCCCGATGGGGGCGCCTAACGCTGCGGCGCCGGAGTCGCGGTGCGTCGCCGCGGCGCGCGAGCTCTTCCCGACCTGGGGCGACCGCGAGCGCGCGCGCCAGGCGGTCAAGCGGGTACACGGCTGACCCGATGATCGAGCCGCCGACGAAGCCGACCCG
>JAICUE010000521.1 GCA_025936015.1 Gemmatimonadaceae bacterium | reverse complement strand
CGGCGTGCCGCGGCCGGTGGTGAAGAGCAGGATCGTCGCCCCGCTCGCCGTCATCGCCGTCGCCGAGACGCCGTCGTTCCCTGGCGCCTCGAGCAGCGAGAGCCCGCCGGTGGTCGCCCGCTCGCCGTAGCGGAGGACGTGCGTCACCGCCGCCGACCCGCCCTTCTGGACCGCGCCTAACGATTTCTCCTCGAGCGTGGTCAGCCCGCCGGCCTTGTTTCCCGGCGACGGGTTCTCGTAGATCGGCTGGCCGTGGCGGGTGAAGTAATCCTTGAAGTCGTTGACCATCGCGACGATCTGCCCGTACACCTCGCGGCTCGCCGCCCGGTTCATCAGCACCTGCTCAGCGCCGAACATCTCCGGCACTTCGGTGAGGATGGCGCCGCCGCCTAACGCGGTGACGCGGTCGGCGATCCGCCCGACGAGCGGGTTCGCCGTCATCCCGCTGAAGCCGTCCGAGCCGCCGCACTTGTTGCCGATGATCAGGTCCGAGACGGGACACTCGACCCGCCGGTCGTCCTTCATCCGCGCGACCAGCTCGGCGACCGCCTCGAGCCCCGCCTCACGCTCGTCCATCACGTCCTGCGAGTTGAAGAAGCGCAGCCGGCTGCGATCGACGTCCCCCGCCTGCGCGAGCAGCGCGTCCATCTGGTTGTTCTCGCAGCCGAGCCCGAGGACGAGCACGCCGCCAGCGTTAGGGTGGTTCATCAGGCCGGCGAGAATCCGCTGCGTGTTCTTCAGGTCGTCGCCGAGCTGGCTGCAGCCGAACGGGTGACCGAAGGCGTGGATCCCGTCGATGACGCCCTTGAATCGCTCACCCGAGATCCTGGCGATCCCGTCGGCGACGAAGTTCACGCAGCCGACCGTGTTCAGCACCCAGATCTCGTTGCGCGTCCCGACGCGGCCATTGTCGCGCCGGTAGCCGCGGAACGTCGGCATCGCACCTGTCGCCGCCGCCGGACGCGCGACCGGGTCATAACGGTTCTCGACGTGGCCCTCGAGATGCGTCCGCATGTTGTGCGAGTGGATCCACCCGCCGCGCGGGACCTTCTCCGTCGTGACGCCGATGACGAAGCCGTACTTCCGCGGTTCGGCGCCGATGTCGAGATCGCGCAGGGCGATCTTGTGGCCGGCCGGCACGTCGTTCAGCACCGCCAGGCGCTCGCCGTCGACGGTGATCGTCTCGCCGGCGGTGAGCGGGCGCGTCGCGACCGCGACGTCATCGGACGGATGGATGCGCACCGCCGCGAGGCGCGCGCGCCCGGCGATGGGCGGCATCGTCACGTCCTCGACTCCCATCAGTGTTGCGCTCCCATTCCCGCACCCGCCATCTCGACACGGTTGGGAGCGAGCGCGGTCTCGCCGATTTTATAGGTCTCGCGAACGAGATCGTACGCGAGCGCGCGCGCCATCAGCCGCGCGTCGTCCATGTCGATCACGTGGCGCGCGACGAGGCCGCCGAGGAAGTTCGCATCCATCCGCCGGGAGAGATCGTGCCGCGCGGGAATCGAGCAGAAGGCGCGCGTGTCGTCGTTGAACCCGGCCGTGTTCCAGATCCCTGCCGTCTCGGTGGTCTGCTCGCGAAAGCGGCGCATCCCTTCCATCGAGTCGTGGAACCACCACGGCGGCCCGAGCTTCACGGCCGGATAGTGTCCGGCGAGCGGCGCCAGCTCGCGCGCGTAGGTCGATTCATCCAGGGTGAACAGCACGATCGTCAGCCGCGGATCGTTGCCGTAGGCGTTGAGCAGCGCCTCGAGGTTGCGCGTGTACTCGGTCGCGATCGGGATGTCGCCGCCCTTGTCGGTGCCGAAGCGCTCGAACAGCGGACCGTTATGATCGCGGAACGATCCGGGGTGGAGCTGCATGACCAGCCCGTCCTCGGTGGACATCCGCGCCATCTCCATCAGCATGTGCGCCTCGAAGCGGCGCTGATCCTCGCGCGTCGCCTCGCCGGCCCGCGCGCG
>JAICUE010000257.1 GCA_025936015.1 Gemmatimonadaceae bacterium | reverse complement strand
CCTCGGGATTGCCGCTGGCCCTACCTCGGGCGGCTGCATTGTCTCCGGGGTCGTCATGAGTGCGCCCTTGCGGACCGTCGTGTGGAGCGCGAGATAACAGCACGATGCCGGTCGCCACCGCTCCCACATCCGCGACGGCGCGTACCCACGCGCTGCTCGGCGAAGCGCGCGCGCTGCTCGCCTCGATCGACGACAGCGTGATCGCGTCGCAGATCGCGATCAGCCAGATCGCGGCACCGACCGGCCACGAGGCTGAACGCGCGCGCTACGTCGCGGCGCAACTCGAGCTGCACGGCGTCGAGGCCAGCACGGACGCAATCGGCAATGTGGTCGGGCACCGGCCCGGCAGCAGCGACCTCCCGCCCGTCGTCCTCTGCGCGCACCTGGACACCGTCTTCGCCCAGGGCGACGACCTCACCGTCAGGCACGACGAGTCGCACCTGATCGGACCTGGCATCGGCGACAACGCGCGCGGACTCGCGGCGATGCTCGCGATCGCCGCCGTTCTCGAGCGGTGCGCCATTCGCACCGAGCGGCCGCTCGTCTTTCTCGCCACGGTCGGCGAAGAGGCGCTCGGCGATCTCCGCGGCGCGAAGCATTACTTCGAGGGCGTCGGCCGCGACACCCATGCGGCGGTGATTGTCGACGGTCCCGGCGACGAGCGCGTCGTGCATCGCGCGGTCGGATCGCGGCGATGGCGCATCCGGTTCACCGGACCCGGCGGTCACAGCTGGTCGGCGTACGGGCTGCCGAACCCGCTCAACGCCGCCGGCTCCGTCGCCGCGATGCTGGCGTCGATCCCGGTTCCCGTCGAGCCGCGCACGACGTTGACCGTGTCGCGGATCGTCGGCGGGCTGTCGATCAACGCGATTCCCGGCGACGCACTCGTCGAGATCGACTTGCGGTCGGTGTCGCAGGACCTGATCGAGCGGCTCGCGCGCGAGACGAGCGCGGTCGTCGAGACCGCGTTAGGCGAGGAGAACGACCGCCGGTCTCGCGGGACCCCGCCTCTGGCGTGCACGATCGAGATGATCGGCGACCGCCCCGGCGGCGAGACTGCGGCGACGCACGAGCTGGTGGCGAGCGCGGCCGAAGCGACGCGGCTCGCCGGCCGCATCCCCGAGCTCGGGGCCGCGTCCACCGATGCCAACGTCCCGATCGCGCTCGGCATCCCGGCCATCGCGTTAGGCGCGGGCGGGCGCGGCGGCGACGCGCACACCCCGCAGGAGTGGTTCGAGAACGCCGACGGCACGGCCGGAATAGCACGCGTGCTCACCGTCGCCTGCCATGCCGCGGGGCTGACGCCGCGATAGGCGCCGCATCGGTATTTATTATCGTTCGCTACTGATTCGTCAGACCGTCGCGCCCATCGCCGCCAGCACGCGGCCCGCGCGCGTCGCGGCCTCGGCGATCCGGTCCGGGCCGGCGATGAAGGAGATGCGGAAGAACCCCTCGCCCCCCGCGCCGAACGAGGAGCCGGGAAGGACGATCACCCCCTCCTCCTCCATCAACCGATCGGCGAACGCCGCGCTCGGCATCCCCTCCGGAAGCGGGATCCAGAGATACATGCTCGCCCGCGGCACGTCGCAGCTGAAGCCATTCTCGCGGAACGCCGCCACTGCCGCGTCGCGCCGCTGCTGGAAGATCGCGACGTTCTTCGGCACGAACTGCGCGTAGCTCTGCAGCGCGGCGACGCCGGCGGCCTGCACCGCCATGAACTGGCCCGTGTCGATGAACGACTTGGTCTTCGCCAGTGCGCCGCAGAGCTCCGTGTTGCCGACCGCCCAGCCGCAGCGCCAGCCGGTCATGTTGTAGGTCTTCGACAGCGAGTGGAACTCGAGCGCGACCTGGTCGGCCCCGTCGACGTCGAAGATGCTCGGCGCCACGTAGCCGTCGAAGGTCAACTCGGAATACGCGTTGTCGTAGACGAGCAGGATGTCGCGATCGCGGCAGATGCGGACGACCTTCTGCAGGTAGTCCAGCGGCGCGATCGCCGCCGTCGGGTTGTTCGGGTAGTTCAGGTAGAGGAGCTTCGTCTTCGCGAGGACGTCCTTCGGAATCTCGTCGAGATCGACGAGGAAGTTCGTCCGCGGGCGGAGCGGGTACTTGTAGGCGGTCGCGTCGGACAGGAGCGTCCCGCCGATGTACGCGCCGTACCCGGGCTCGGGGATGATCGCGACGTCGCCCTTCTGCAGGTAGGCGAGCGCGAGGTGGACGATCCCCTCCTTCGAGCCGATCAGCGGCACGACCTGCTTCAGCGGATCGAACCGGTGCCCGAAGCGCATCTGCATCCACTCCGAGATCGCCTCGCGATACGCGACGTAGCCGAGCCCGAATCCATAACGGTTGAGCGCGGGAGTGCGCGCGCCGTTGGCGAGGGCGACCATCGCCGCTTCCGGCGCGGCAAGATCGGCGTCGCCGGCGCCGAGGTCGATGACGTCGACGCCCTTCGCGAGGAGATCCCGCTTCTTCTGCGGGATCGCGGCGAGCGCGTAGACGGGGAGGCTGTTGAAGCGATCAGTCAGGCGTGGCACGTGGAGTGACTCGCGGTACGGGTAACTGGTTCACGAGGGCGTTAGGCCTCACGACGGCCGTCAGGACGTCGGCGGGTTGAACTGCGAATGCTGCGCGTCGATCCAGCTCCGGTGGTACTTCGGATCCTCGATGTCGAGCGCCGGCTTGGCGACCTTGAGCGGGCGGAAGGTGTCCATCATGACCGCCAGCTCGTCGGTGTACTTCGCCCCGATGCTCGCTTCCGCCCGTCCCGGATGCGGGCCGTGCGGCAGCCCGTCCGGATGGTGGGTGATGCTGCCGAACTCGATCCCCTTCCGCGACATGAACTCGCTCGACGCGTAGTACAGCACCTCGTCCGAATCGACGTTGCTGTGGTTGTACGGCGCCGGGACCGCTTCCGGATCGAAGTCGTACGGCCGCGGACAGAACGAGCAGACGACGAAGCCGTCGCCCTGGAAGGTCTGGTGCACCGGTGGCGGCTGGTGCACGCGGCCGACGATCGGCTCGAAGTCGCGGATGTTGAACGCCCACGGATAGAAATGGCCATCCCACCCGACCACGTCGAACGGATGGTGATCGAGCACGAGCTCGTTGATCCCGTCGTACTGCTTCACGTAGATCGAGAAGTCACCTTTCTCGTCGTGCGTCTGCAGGTTCGTCGGGACGCGGATGTCGCGCTCCGAGAACGGCGCGCCCTCGACCATCTGCCCGAATTCGTTGCGATAGCGCTTCGGCGTGCGGATGTGTCCGCGGCTCTCCATGATCAGCAGCTTTGCCTGCTCGGCGCCTTTCTCGAATTCGTACTGGTGCATGATGCCGCGATGGATGACGAGGTAGTCGCCCTCGCCGAACGCGAGATCGCCGTACTGCGTGTGCAGTGTCCCCTTTCCCTTCGCGACGTACACCAGCTCGTCCGCCTGGGCATTGCGATAGAAGTGCTCGTCGGCCTTGTCCGGCTCGACGTAGAGCATCGCAACATCCTGGTTGAAGAGCAGCGGGATCCGGTCGAGCGTCGCGCTCCCACCCTTCTTCACCTGCGAGGTTCGGAAGTGGCGGTGGCGCAGCGTCTGGTCCTCGTCGGCGACGAACGGCACTTCCTTCACTCGCCGCACGGACTTGATCGTCGTCGGCGGATGGACGTGGTAGAGCAGCGCCGAGGTCCCGGTGAATCCCTCGTGGCCGACCAGCTGCTCGGCGTAGATCCCGCCGTCCGGCTTGCGGAAGGCGGTGTGCCGCTTGCGAGGGACCTTGCCTAACGTGTGATAGAATGGCATGCCAGCCTGTCCTGTGCGTGAGTCCCGTGTTCCGCGCTGCCGGCGTGCTTGTGCCGGCAGCCCTGTATCAACTCGATCGCGTCGCGACGTGCGACAGCGTTCCCGATGGTCCGTCGATCGTGATCTCCGCCGGTTCGTGCTCGCCGAGCAGGGCGTCGACGACACCTGCGTCATGGAGGAAGATGTCGCCGGCGCGAAGGGTGTAGCGTCCCGATGCGGCCGCGACGGCGGCGCCTAACGCGTCGCGCGCGCCGGCGAGCGAGATCCGCCGGACGCTCTCCCGCGGCAGCGCCACCATCAGCTCCGCGTCCTCGCCGAGCGCGGCGACCGGCGCCAGCGCCGGTCCGGCGACGAGCCGGTCGCCCGTGGGCCCTGCCTCCGCGTCGGCGCCGCGCCATTCCGCGAAGATCGTCACCCCGGCGAGATGCGCCGCCCCGTCCTCCGGCGCGATGTCGCGCCCCCCCGTACCGATCGCGCCAGCGACGCCGACGACCAGCAGGTCGTCGCCGCTCACCGTCACGTGCGCCCCCGGTCCGGCGATCTCGCGCGGATCGGCGAAGACGAGCGTGCTCGCCTCGCCGCCATCCGGCACCACTGCCGCCGCCTCGCGCACCAACCGCGCGTACGGCACCGGGGCGAGGAGACGCACGCTTCCGACGTCGTAGGTCACCGCACCCGGCGTCGCCGTCAGGTGGGTCACCAGCCGCTCCAGCTGTGCAACGCGCGGGAGCGCCGCGAACACATCCTCCATCCCGATCGCCGTCAGGTCCGCAACCCGTCCGCCATCGGCCGAGAGCAGGCCGACACAGGCGGAGCCGCCGCCGGGGCGCACGAACGAGACGAGCATCGCGAGAGAGTGTGAGGCTGAGGCCTAGAGATTCCCTCGCTTCGCCTGCTCCAGCTCGATCGACTCGAATAGCGCCTTGAAGTTGCCCTTCCCGAAGCTCTTTGCGCCCTTCCGCTGGATGATCTCGTAGAACACCGTCGGCCGGTCCTCGACCGTCTTGGTGAAGATCTGCAGCAGGTAGCCGTCGGG
>JAICUE010000070.1 GCA_025936015.1 Gemmatimonadaceae bacterium | reverse complement strand
CGACTGCACCAGCGACTGCACCAGCGACTGCACCAGCGACTGCACCAGCGACTGCAACAGCGACTGCAACAGCGACTGCAACTGCAACTGCAACTGCAACTGCAACTGCAACTGCAACTGCAACAGCAAACAGCATTATCACAGAGAACAGCTACGAGTTGACAACGAGGCACAGAGGACTGCGACAACGCTGAGCCGTGCAAATCGTCTCTCGCTACGGCCAGCCGCTTTGGGGCAAGCGTGGAGAGATCGAAGCGCCAGACGGCCGCCCCTGTAGCCCGGCCTTATGCGAAACGGCGAGCCAACGGGCAGTTATCGATGTGTTCCGTATGCCGCGACGGTGCAGCACCTGCCAGCACGTTAGGCGCAATGATCCAGCCCCGCTTGCGCCAAAAATCCCGGCCGCGGCGCGTCCGGAACCGCTTCGGCACCCTGGCAGTCCTCTGTGCCTCGCTGTCAACTCATAGCTGTTCTCTGTGATAATGCTGTTTGCAGTTGCAGTTGCAGTTGCAGTTGCAGTTGCGGTTGCAGTTGCAGTTGCGGTTGCAGTTGCCCTTGCAGTTCCCGCCCTGCCGCCGTTCTCCCGCCCACGAGCCCGGTCCACGATTTGCGATGGATCGTCACGGGGCTTAGATTCCAGCCCGTGGAACGAAAGCGCCCGGCCAACCCGCCGGGCGCTCCGGTTTTTTATGTCGCCCTGTTCTCCGGCGACGCTGGCGCCGGTGGGGTGCCACACACGCGCGGTACGCGCTCGCGACTAGCAGGCAAACCCATGATCGAAGAACTGAAGACCCGGCTGCATTCCGAGGTCGAGACGCTCCAGCACGAGCTCAACGTCGTGCTGCCTAACGAGATCCGGAAGGCCGTCGAGCTCGGCGACCTGCGCGAGAACAGCGAGTACAAGGCTGCCCTCGAGCGGCAGCAGTTCGTTCGTGCCCGCCTCGGCCAGCTCCGCGAGCGGCTCTCCCGCCTCGCCGCGATCGACCTCAATCAGATCCCGACCGACAAGGTCGGACTCGGCTCCTCCGTCGTCGTCGAGGACCAGAAGACGCGTGCGCGCGAGACGTACACCCTGATCTTCGGCGACAACTTCGAGTTCGACGATCGCCAGGTCAGCATGGCCTCGCCGATCGGCCGCGCCCTGCTCGGCAAGTCCGTCGGCGAGATCGCCTTCCTCAAGCTCCCGACCATGACGCGGCAGCTCAAGGTCCTCGAGCTGCGGACGATCCACGACGGGATGGCGGACACCGCCGCCAAGTAGCGTCGTTAGGCGCGCTCAGTCGATCGCGAACAATCGCGTCGCATCCTTGTCGTACGACGCGACGGCGGCACTCCGCGCGGCGTCGTCCCACCCCAGCCGCGCGCCGGCGATCTGCGCGGCGATCGGCGCGATGCTGCGCCCATGGTCGCTCGTCTCGAATGCGACCTTGGTCCGCCGCACGAGCAGGTCGGTGATCGTCAGCGCCAGTTCGGCATCGACGCCGTAGGCGAGCTCGGCGCCGGTGAACGACAGCCCATCGCCTAACGGTTCGGCGAGGCGCGGATCCGCTTCGCCGAGCGACCAGACGGCCCCCCAGCGGCTCCCGTACGCGTGGACGAGATGCTCGGCGCGGGCGATGCTTCCCGTCGCGCGCAGGGCGCGCTCCGTCTCCTGCTCGAGCGAGTCGAAATCCCCGCCGGGGAGCGAGACCTTGGCCGTCGGACTCGAGCGCGTCGCGTTGCCGAGCTCGCGCTCGACGACGTCGACGACTTCGGCTGACATCGCGCGATAGGTGGTGAGCTTCCCGCCGCTCACCGACACGACGCCACGCTCGCTGACGGTGATCTCGTGCTCGCGCGATGCACCGGCCGGGTCCTCGCCGAAGCGGCCGGCGATGAGCGGACGGATCCCCGCCCATGCGCAGACGACGTCGTCCGCCGTCAGCGACGCGGCCGGAAAGAAGTGGTTGGCCGCGTCGAGCAGGTAAGCGACGTCGGCGCGCGACGCGCGAACATCGTCCGGGGTCGCCGACGTCTCGGTGTCGGTCGTCCCGACGATCGTGTGCGTCTCGCCGGGAAGGATGAACATCACGCGGCCATCCACCGGCGAGAGCAGCGTCAGTGCCGCGTGGTTGCCGACGCGCTCGCGCGGCACGGTGATGTGAACGCCCTTCGTGCCGTGCACCGCTGGCGGCGCGCCCGGCTCGTCGAGGCGGCGGATCTCGTCGCTCCACGGACCAGCCGCATTCACCACGACGCGGGCGCGCACCGCCGTCTCGGCGCCGGTGATGGCGTCGGCGACGACCGCGCCGTCGGTGCGTCCGCGCAGCGTCGTCAGGCGGCGGACGCCGGCATGATTCACCACCGCCGCCCCCGCCTCACGAGCGCCGAGCGCGGTCGCCAGCGTTAGGCGCGCGTCATCGGTCGCCGCGTCATAGTAGCTGGCGCCCCCGGTCAACCCGTCGGTGCGGAGCATCGGCTCCCGCTCGATCACCTCGTCGGGGTCGAGCCGCCGATGCGGCGCGACGTTGCGGAAGAGGGCGAGCAGGTCGTAGAGAAAGAGTCCGGCGCCGAGCTTCCACCGCGGCACGCGCGACCCCTCGTACACCGGCCAGGTGAACTCGAGCGGCCGGACGAGATGCGGCGCGAGGTCGAGCAGCCGCCGCCGCTCGAGACTCGACTCGAAGACGAGATGCAGGTGTCCGTGCTCGAGGTAGCGCAGCCCGCCGTGGACGAGTCGCGACGAACGGCTCGACGTTCCACTCGCGAAGTCGTCGCGCTCGACCAGCGCGACACTGAGCCCGCGCAGCGCCGCGTCGCGGGCGACGCCGACACCGGTGATCCCGCCGCCGATCACGAGGACGTCGAAACGCTCGGCGCCGAGATGCGCGAGCGTGCGCGCGCGCTCGACGAGTGGCGGCGGCGGTGCGTTGCGCCGCTGTGCCGCTGTCGAATGCATGTCCTCGCGTGCTGGAGCGCCTGTCATGCGGGTATGATGGCGAGCGATTCGTGACACCGTAAGTGCGCGTTGTCAGGGTTCAACCGACGTGTTCGCCTATTCCTGCGAGGCCGGTCACGGTCTAGCTTTCGCTCATGCTGACAACCATCCCCGGTCGCCGCGTCGCGATCGTCGCCGGCGTGCGTACGCCCTTCGTGAAGGCGGGCACGTCGTTCAAGAACATCTCCGCGATCGATCTCGGTAAGCTCACTGTCGCCGAGCTGCTGCAGCGCGCCGACCTCGACGGCAAGGAAGTCACCGCGCTCGTCTTCGGGACGGTGATCCCCTCCGTGCTCGCGCCGAACATCGCCCGCGAAGTCTCGCTCATCCCGCAACTGCCGAAGGGATGCGAGGCGTACACCGTCAGCCGCGCCTGCGCGTCGGCGAACCAGGCGATCACCGATGCCGCGGACCAGATCGCGCTCGGGCACCACGACTGCATCATCGCCGGCGGTTCCGAGTCGCTCTCGACCGTCCCGATTCTCCACTCGCGCGGCTTCGCCGACGCGCTCGTCGCGGCGAGCAAGGCCAAGTCGCTCGGCGGACGCGTCGCGTCGATCGCGCGCATACGCCCGAAGGATCTCGTCCCGATCACCCCGGCGATCGCCGAGCCGAGCACCGGCGAGACGATGGGACAGAGCGCCGAGAAGATGGCGAAGCTCAACGCCATCCCGCGGCGGGCGCAGGACGAGTTCGCGTTAGGCTCGCACCAGAAGGCGGCGGCCGGCACCAAGGACGGCCGGCTCACCGCCGAGATCTTCCCGGTGTACGTGCCGTCGTCGTACGAGACGGTGGTCAGCAGCGACAACGGGATTCGCGTCGACAGCACGATCGAAGCGCTCTCCAAGCTCCCTCCCGTCTTCGACCGGAAGTACGGCACCGTGACCGCCGGCAATTCGTCGCCGCTCACCGACGGCGCCGGCGCCGTGCTGCTGATGAGCGACGAGAAGGCGAAGGCGTTAGGCTACAAGCCCCTCGGCTACATCCGGAGCTATGCATACGCGGCACTCGACCCGGGCGAGCAGCTGCTGATGGGCCCCGTCCTCGCCGCGCCGCGCGCGCTGCAGCGGGCTGGCCTCTCGCTCCGCGACATGGATCTCGTCGAGATGCACGAGGCGTTCGCCGCGCAGGTGCTGAGCAACCTGAAGGGCTTCGAGAGCAAGTCGTGGGCGGAGCGGGCCGGCTTCTCGCACCCGGTCGGCACCGTCGACCCGGCGAAGCTCAACGTCATGGGCGGCTCGATCGCGATCGGCCATCCGTTCGGCGGGACTGGCGCGCGGATCACGACGACGCTGCTCAACGAGCTCGGGCGCCGCGGCGGCCAGTTCGGGCTGATGACCGTCTGCGCCGCCGGCGGGATGGGGTTCGCGATGGTCGTCGAGCGCGCCTGAACGCCGAACCGGCAGTAATAAGTAACACTTTGTATATAAATAGGGAGTCGAACCGATCATGACCGCACCGGGCAGCGTGAAGGCCGCCTTCAGGAACCTCCGCCTCGATCTCGACGATGACGTCGCGGTGGTGACCATCGACGTCCCCGACAAGCCGGTGAACACGCTCAACGCCGGCGTCGTCGCCGAGTTCACGGAGCTGTTCGCCTTCCTCGAGAGCGAATCGGCGGTGCGGGCGGCGGTGCTGATCAGCGGGAAGGCCGACAACTTCATCGCCGGCGCCGACATCGAACAGTTCCTCGAGCTGAAGAACGCCAGGGAGGCGGAGGCGCTGAGCCGCGCGGGCCAGCAGCTTCTCTCGCGGCTCGAGACGCTGCGCGTCCCCGTCGTCGCCGCGATCAACGGCGCTTGCCTCGGCGGCGGGCTCGAAGCGTCGCTCGCCTGCAGCTACCGCATCGCCAGCGACAGCCCGAAGACGGCGCTCGCCGTTCCCGAGGTCCAGCTCGGACTCATCCCCGGCGCCGGCGGGACGCAGCGGTTGCCGCGCCAGGTCGGGCTGACGGCCGCGCTCGACATGATCCTCACCGGCAAGAACATCCGGGCCAAGAAGGCGCTGACGTTAGGCCTGGTCGACGAGATGGTCCATCCATCGATTCTTCGCGACCTCGCCGTCAGGCGCGCGCGCGAGCTCGCCGACGGGACGCGTCCGCGCTCGCACGGGCACAGCGGCAGCGGGATCGCCGCTCGCGCACTCGAGGGCACCGGCGCCGGACGCTCGATCGTCTTTCGTCAGGCGCGGCAGCAGACGCTGGCGAAGACGAAGGGCAATTATCCCGCGCCTCTCGCCGCGATCGACGCGATCGAGACGGGTTACTCGAAGGGGATGGAAGCCGGTTTCGCCGAGGAAGCGCGGCTGTTCGGGGAGCTGTCGCAGACCGAAGTGTCGCGCCAGCTGATCTTCCTCTTCTTCGCGACGACCGCATTGAAGAAGGACAGTGGCGTGTCGGATCCGAACGCGAAGGCGACGCCGGTTGACAAGATCGGCGTGCTCGGCGCTGGATTCATGGGCGCCGGGATCGCGACCGTCGCGGTGCAGGCGGGAACGATCGTCAGGCTCAAGGACGCGGACACGGCGCGCGTCGCGGCTGGCTTGCGCAGCATTCGCGAGAACGTCAAGGAACGACTGACGAAGAAGCAGATCACGCGCACGCAGTTCGACGACCAGCTGATCCTCGTCAACGGCACGACCGACTACTCGGGCTTCGCCAACGCGGACATCGTCATCGAGGCGGTGTTCGAGGACATCGCGGTCAAGCATCAGGTGATTCGCGAGACCGAAAAGAACACCGGCGAGCAATCGATCTTCGCCTCGAATACGAGCACGATCCCGATTGCGCGCCTCGCCCAGGCGTCGGCGCGACCCGATCGCGTCATCGGGATGCACTTCTTCTCGCCCGTGCCGAAGATGCCGCTGCTCGAGGTGATCGTGCACCCGGCAACGTCGAACGACGTGACCGCGACCGTGGTGGCCTACGGCAAGAAGCTCGGCAAGACCGTGATCGTCGTGAATGACGGCCCCGGGTTCTTCGCGAACCGCATCCTCACTCCGTACATCAACGAAGCGGGAAAGCTGCTCGATGAGGGCGCGAAGATCGAGGCCATCGACAAGGCGCTCGTCCAGTTCGGATTCCCGGTCGGCCCGATCACCCTCGTCGACGAAGTCGGCATCGACGTCGCTGGAAAGGCGGGGAACATCATCGCCGACGCCTTCGGCGAGCGGATGCGCCCCTCGACATCGCTGCAGCACGTGCTCTCGGCCGGCCGTTATGGTCGGAAGAACAAGAAGGGCTTCTACAGGTACGACGAGAAGGGAAAGAAGGACGGCGTCGACGAGACGGTGTACGACCTGATCCCGAACGCCGCGGCGCGCCGCGACTACGACGCCGACGAGATCCGCGAGCGCACCGTGATGGCGATGCTCAACGAGGCAGCACGCGCCCTCGAGGACGGGATCATCCGCTCGCCCCGCGACGGCGACATCGGCGCCGTCTTCGGCATCGGCTTCCCGCCCTTCCGCGGCGGTCCGTTCCGCTACATGGACACGTTGGGCGTCAGCGAGGTCGTCAGGCGCCTCGAGGAGCTGAACGCGCGCTTCCCCGGCCGCTATGAGCCGGCGCCGATCCTCGTGCGGATGGCGAAGGCGCACGAGTCGTTCTACCCGGCGGAGGGGAAGCCCGTCGCGTGACCGATCGCGCGCCGACGCGCCTCGCCGCCGACGCGCTGCTCTTCGACCTCGATGGGGTGCTGGTCGACTCGACCGCCAACGTCGAGCGTCACTGGCGCGACTGGGCGACCGCCAACGGTCTCGACGCGGACTCGATCCTCGCGGTCGTTCACGGCCGCCGCGCGATCGACACGATCCGCGAGCAGGCGCCGCATCTCGACGCCGAGCGTGAGCTGGCGACGCTGATCGCCGCCGAGACGAGGGATACGTCGGGCATCCTCGTCTTCGACGGCGCGGCGGAACTGCTCGCCAGCATTCCACAGGGGCGCTGGGCGATCGTAACGTCAGGCACCGCGAGCGTCGCCTCGGCGCGGCTGCGTACAGCGGGCCTGCCGATCCCCGCGGTATTGATCACCGCCGATCGGGTGTCACGAGGCAAGCCCGATCCCGAAGGCTACCTGACGGCAGCCGAAGCGTTAGGCGTCGCGGCGGCAAGCTGCATCGTCGTCGAAGACGCGCCGGCCGGCGTCGAGGCAGCGCGCCGCGCCGGGATGCGGTGCATCGCGATCACCACCACTCACGCCGAGGGAGAGCTGGCCGCGGCGACGGTGGTGGTAAAGGCATTGGATAAGATCAGGGTGAGTTCCGGAGCTGCACCACGGGGTGCGCTGCGCCTGCAAATCGAGACTGACTGACCGACACCACGGCGGTGCAGTCCTCCGTGCCTCCGTGTCTCCTGTGTTTATTGCCGTTGCTGAAGCTTTTGACCACAGGAGACACGGAGGCACGGAGCTGCTGCCTGACGTGTAGTCGAAAAAGGCACCTACCTCTCTGTGACAGGCATCGACAGCGGAATGCCTAACGCTTGTCTGTAAGCGGCCGGTAAGCCGCAGTTTCCGCCGCCGTCCGAAAAACCGTGCCATCCCGCGGCGTTCCGTGCCTCTCACGATCGGGGTGAACATCACGTAGCTTTCACCTGTGCATCGCGCCCCCCTCACAATCGCGCTGCACAGGAACGATGGATCTCTACACCTTCAGTCTCGCTCTCGGCGGTATCGGCCTCGGCACGATGGCGGTCGCCGGGCTCGGCGCCCGCGGCGGTTCGCAGCATGACGCCGCGGCTGGGCACGGTCCCGCCGGCCACGGTCCCGCCGGCCACGGTCACGCCGGCCATCCGCACGCGCACGTCGGCGGCGCGCACCATCATCACGACGTCGCCGACATTCGCGCCGTGCCCGTCCCCGGAATCGGCCGCGCGCTCAGTACCCTCGTGTCGCCGCGGCTCATCTTCAGCTTTCTCGTGGGACTCGGCGCTGGCGGGGTGCTGCTGCGCCATACGCTCAGCGGTGTCGCGCTGTTCGCTGCCGCGCTGCTCGTCGGCGTGCTCTTCGAGCGGCTGCTCGTCGCGCCGTTATGGCGGCTCGCCCATCGCTTCGAGTCGTCGCCGGCGCTGACGCTCGAGAGCTCGATCACCGATGACGCGCAGGCAGTGTCGAGCTTCGACGCGCGCGGACAGGGGCTGGTGGCAATCGAATTGGACGGGCAGGTCGTGCAGGTGCTCGGCACGCTGCGCAGCGAGGACCTCGAGGCCGGGGTCCGCGTGCGGGCTGGCGATCGTCTCCGTGTCGAAGCGGTGGACGGCGCGCGCAACAGGTGCACGGTGTCCTATCTCGGTGCTTGACCCGCAGCGCGCCGGCTACACCGTACGGCGCCGCGAAATCTCATAGAGGAAAGTCATATGGACCTGCGTCCCTGGCTAACCATCATCGCGATCGTCTTCGGTGTCGTCATCGTCATCCCGGCGATTGTCGCGTCGTTCCTGCGGAACGTCGACGCCGGCACGATCCGGCTCGTCTCCTGGCTGCACGGCGGCACCGTGATCTATCGCGGCCCCGGCAAGTCGAAAGAGATCCCGCTGCTCACCACCGGTACCACGATCTCGAGCAAGGTGATCAACGTCGATCTCGACATCACCGACCAGACCGCGGATCTCGACGACGATGGCACGCCGCGCCCCATCAAGGTCCGCATTCTCGCTAGCGCGATCGTCTCCGTCGGCGACACCGACGCGTTGATCAAGACGGGTGCGAACCGCTTCTTCGCCAAATCGGACGCGGATCAGATCAGCACGTTGACCGACCTGCTCTCGAGCTCGGGCCGGCGCGCGATCAACCTCCTCACCCACGACCAGCTCTTCTCGGCGAAGACGGCGCCGGCGCGACTGCCGGCGCCGTCGGGGACCGCGGTCGTGCCTAACGCGCCGCAGACGGCTGTACAGCCGTCTGCCCCGTCGTTCCAATCGATCGCCCAGGTTGCCGACGACGAGGACGATCCGCTCGCCGTGATCATCCGCAAGGCATGCTCGCGCGAGCTGACGGACCGTGGACTGATCTTCAACTCGCTCAACCTCAAGGTCGTCCAATCGGAGGTCGCCGAGGCGCGGCGCCGCCAGTCGGCGGCGGAAGCGCAGGCCAACGCCGAGATCGTCGCCGCGCTGCAGTCGCGCCGTGCGAAGGAGGCGCAGCTCGAGGCCGAGCGGATGATCTCCGACAAGCAGCGTGAGCTCGAGCAGACGCGTGCATCCAACGCGGCGCTCGTTGCGCAGGCCGAGGCGAAGAAGCAGGATGCGCTGGCGATCCTTCGCACCTCGGAGCTCGATGCAACGCAGATCGCCCAGGCGAGGGCCGACGCCGAGCGCGTCCGCATCGAGGCACAGGCCAGCGCGGAAGCCGAGGCGATCCGCATCCGCGCGATCGCGGCCGCGACCGCCGAGAGCATCCAGAAGGTGAACGAAGCGATTGCTGCCGGCGGTGAGAGCTACTTCCGCTATCGCCAGATCGAGATGCTGCCGCAGATCGCGCCGGCGATCGCCGATGCGCTCAGCGAAGCGAAGATGGTGACCATCTCGAGCGGCGGCGACGGCAAGGGCGCCGCCGAGACCACGACGAACAACATTGCCAGCGTCATCCAGACCGTGCTCGCCGCGCAGCTCGTGACGAGGGGCGGTATCCTCGACAGCGCGGAGAAGGAATTGCCCGCGGCGACGAACGGCCGGACGAGCGGCACCGGCTCGCGTTAGGCCGCACGCGGCGCGGCGGAACGACGAAGGGGCAGCTGCTCGCGCAGCAGCCCCTTCGTCGT
>JAICUE010000405.1 GCA_025936015.1 Gemmatimonadaceae bacterium | reverse complement strand
TCCGACCGATACAGCGCGTAGAGGGAAGCGAGGTCGCCGTCGAGATCGCCCGGATCGAGCAGCCCCTGCTCGAGCTCCCCGACGGTCTGGAGCAGCGTGTCGGCGAACCCGCCGGTCGCCGCCGAGCCGGCGAGCCCGTTCAGCGGCGCCGTGCGTAGCAGGCGCCGGATCACGACAGCGCGTTCGGCGTCGCCTGCAACACGGCGCCTCGCCGGATCGTCGCGGGCGATGCGCTCGAACAGCCGGTCGAACGTCTCGATCGAGCCGCTGAACAGGCAGCCGCAGCGCGCGAGCAGGTCCCGCTCGACGCGGTCGACGTCCGACGCATTCGGCACGATCAAGACCGGTTCGTCGTCGAGGCGCGCCAGATAGCGCTCGAGCAGCAGCGCGACCTTGCCCGCGTTCGCAGGCCCTGCGAGCAGCGACAGTCCCACCTTCCCATCGTAGGCTCGGCCCCGGACGGTCAGGCGTCCGAAATCGGCGCAAACAGCGGGAGTCGGAGCTAGCCCGCTGCGGCGGCTTTCGGCCGCCGGCCCCGGCGGGCGGCTGCACGGCCCGGCATCGTGCCCGCGCAGTCGTCGCAGAGATCGGCGATCTTCGATCCGCGGCGGGCGTCGACGTACGTGATGCGCAGCGTGGCGCCGCGCGACTCGTCGACTTCCTTGCCGCAGTTGTCGCAGACGAGGATGGTTTTCCGTGCCATTCCCGTCAGTTTACGCGGCGGCGCGCGAGGCGCGAATTCGCCAGGAACGCAGCAGGCTCAATGTCGCCTGCTCTTCGACGTCGAGGCCGAGATCACGGGCGCCGACGACGCGCAAATGTCGGGGCCGGAAATCCTCGATCGTTCTCCCGTCGAGATACTGCTCGATGACGGCCGGGCTCACGTAGGACGACCGCGCGACGGCAGGCGTGTTTCCGAGCTTTTCGCCGACATGCCGCATCACTGCCGCAATTCGCCGCTTTGCCTCCGTGGGATTCTCCGGTGGGCCGCGCTGGGCGAGCTCGATCGCAGCGAGCAGCGTGCCGCCCCACGTCCGGAAGTCCTTGGCCGTGTAGCCGTCGCCGAGGTAGGTCTTCACGTACTCGTTCAGCTTTCGCTGGTCGAGGTTGCACCGTGTCCCGTCCGGGAGCTCGTACTGGAACAGGCGCCCGCCCGGCAGCGCACGGAGGTCGCGGATCGCATCGGCGAGCTCCGCGTCGACCACCGCGCTTCGCAGCATGATCGAGTGCTTGCCGCGGTAGCGGAACGAGATCCGCGAGCCGCGCACCGCGACATGGTTCTTGCGGAGGGTCGTGATGCCGAAGGTGCGCGAGCTCTTCGCATAGCGGTCGCCGCCGACGCGAAACCAGCCGAGATTGATCAGCCGGACGGCAACTGCGGCGACCTTGTCCGGCGGGTAGCCGTCGAGCTCCATGTGCTCCGCCATCGTGACCCGGAGGTCGGGGAGCCGTTCCGCGAAGCCGATCAGCCGGTCGTACTTCGCCTGCTCCTGCCGCGCGCGGTACGCCGGGTGGTAGAGGTACTGCTTCCTGCCCGCCGCGTCGACGCCCGTCGCCTGCAGCTTCGCGCGCGCTGACGGCGAGATCCAGACGTCCTTCCACGCCGGCGGGATCACGAGCGAGCGGATGCGCTCCAGCTTTTCCTCGCCGGTGATCTCGCGCCCGTGCGCGTCGTAGTAGCGGAAGCGCTTCCGCGACCCCTTCCGTGTCCAGCCGACTCTCGCCGCCATCGGCCGCCACATTCCCTTCGGAACGCCGTCGCTAATCTTGCTCGCCGTGGAGCTGAAGGCGATCGCGATCCTCGAGGGCGACCAGACCGGCCAGGAGCTGCTGGAAGAGTCGCTCCGGGTCCTGTCGCCGGACGTGATCGGGCTCGAGCTCGACCTCCCCCGCTTCGACCTGTCGCTCGACGCCCGCCGTTCCACCGGCAACGGCGTCGTCCACGAGGCGGCGGCTGCGATCCGGGAGCACGGGCTCGGGCTCAAGGCGGCGACCGTGACGCCCGAGGCGCGCGGGGACGTCGGCTCGCCGAACCGGATCCTCCGCGAGGAGATCGGCGGCAAGGTGATCGTCCGAACGGGGAGGCGGCTTCCCGGCGTGGTGCCGTTCGGCGGCGTGCACGCGCCGATCTCGGTCGTCCGCATGGCGGTCGGCGACGCGTACGGTGCGAAGGAGTGGCGCGAGGGTTCGGGCGACGGGGAAGTCGCGTTCCGCACCGAACGCATCGAGCGCAGTGTGTGCCGCGCGGTGGCGGAGTTCGCGTTCCGCGAGGCGGAACGGACCGGCGCGAAGGTCTTCGGCGGCCCGAAGTACACGGTGTCGCCGACGTACGAGGGGATGCTGAAGGAGGAGATGGACGACGCCGCGGCCCGGCATCCGGACGTCGCGTACGACCCTCAGCTGATCGACGCGACGTTCGCGCTGCTGATCGCGTCCACCGGCGACCCGATGGTGATCCCGGCGTTGAACCGCGACGGCGACATCCTCTCCGACCTCGTGCTGCCGCTCTTCGGGTCGATCGCCGGCTCGGAGTCGATGCTCGTCGCGTTCGACGGCGCCGACCTCGAGCCGACCGCGCTGATGGCGGAGGCCGCCCACGGCACGGCGCCGTCGCTCGAGGGCAAGAACGTCGCGAACCCCCTCGCGATGATCCTCGCAGCGGCCGCGCTGCTCTCGCAGACGGACGAAGGCGCCTCCGCCGGGCGCGCGATCCGCGAGGCCGCGCTCGAGGCGGTCGCGCAAGGCGTGAAGACCGCCGATCTCGCCGGGCACGCGACGACGTCGGAGTTCACCGACGAGGTGATCCGCCGCACGCGCACGAAGCTCGAGGTCTGGTCGACGCTCTAGCTGACGCTCGCCTCGACGCGCTTCCGCCAGAAGCGGACGACGATGACCGCGACCGCGCCGACGACGACGAGCACGACGACGGCGTAGAGGCCGTAACGCTGCACCGCGTCGGCCGCCGCCTTGCCGGCCCAGTACGCGAGCAGCCCGGTGCCCGTCGCCCACACGATGCCGCCCAACGCGTTCCACGCGAAGAACTGCCACCAGTGCATGCGGCTGATGCCGGCGAGCCAGGCCGAGGTGATACGGAGGAAGGCGACGAAGCGCCCGAAGAACACCGTCTTGCCACCG
>JAICUE010000071.1 GCA_025936015.1 Gemmatimonadaceae bacterium | reverse complement strand
TATGCACCTCCCCGAGCCAGAAATCCCGCACCACCCGCCGAGCCAGGGCTCCGCTGCCAAGCGACGCTCCATCGTCGACCGCATCGTCTCGGGGTCGGCGATGTTCGTCGCGCTGTGCTCACTCGCGATCGCGCTCTACGAAGTGCGAATGATGCGCGAGCACGACCGGCTATCAGTCTGGCCGTACATCAGTACGGGCAACTCCGACGCGGGCGGGGTCTACTCCTACAACATCCGCAACGCCGGGCTCGGGCCGGCGCTCATTCGCTCGTTCGAGCTCGTCATCGACGGCAAGCCGCGGAAGAACTGGGGCGAGGCGATCGACCTGTTCGGCATCGACTTGCATGGTGCGCCTTCCTCCTATTCGCACATCGGCAAGGGCGTCGTCATCCTTCCCGGCGCGAACCTCGAGGTTCTCGAGATCGGCGGCGAAGCCGGGCAGGCGTTCCACCGGGCGGTACAGAATCGGATGCACACCCGGATCTGCTACTGCTCGCTCTACGAGCAGTGCTGGCTCGACGACGTGTCAGAATCCGCCGAGCCGCAGCCGGTCGATCGATGCGCCGAGCCAGCGACCCCCTTCGAGCAGTGAGCACCCACGACGCTGACGCGAGATGAGCATCGCGCCTGACGCTCCGCCGCCGCAGCGGCCGTCGCCGCCGCCTGCACGGGTGAAGCGGCCGCCAACCGAGCGCGCGCGTTGGCGCGTGCTCGCGCAGTTCGAGAAGCGGCTCGAGAAGCCGATGGCGGTGCTCGGCCTCTTCTGGCTCGCGCTGTTCATCATCGAGGTGACGCGCGGGCTCTCACCGCTGTTGTCGGTGATCAGCGGGATCATCTGGGCGATCTTCGTCATCGACTTCGTGATCCGGCTGCTCATCGCGCCGCATCGCTGGGCGTACCTGCGGCGGAACTGGCTCGTCGAGATCTCGCTGTTCGTCCCGGCGCTGCGCGCCGTTCGGCTGCTCGCCTTCGTGCGCGTCCTCCGCTTCGCCCGCGCCGCCCGCGGGGCGCGACTCATTCGCGCGGTCGCGTCGCTCAATCGCGGGATGACCGCGCTCGGTTCGACGATGCACCGCCGCGGGATCAGCTACGTCGTCTTGCTCACCATCGCGGTGGTGCTCGTGGGCGCGGCGGGGATGTATGCGCTCGAGCCGCACGACCCTAACGGCGTCGCCGGATTCGCCAGCTATGGCGACGCGGTCTGGTGGACGTCGATGATCGTCACGACACTCGGCTCCGCCTACTGGCCGCGGACGCTCGAGGGCCGGACGCTGGCGCTTGTGCTCGCGCTGTTCTCGATCGGGGTGTTCGGCTACATCACCGCGACGCTGGCGTCGTTCTTCGTCGATCGCGACGCGGCGTCACCGAGCTCCGACGTCGCGAGCGCGCAGGAGCTGAAAGCCATTCGCGCCGAGATCGAAAAGCTGCGCACCGCGATCGAGCAGCAACGCCGATAACCGGCGTTTGCTACTCGTAACGCAGCGCGACGATCGGATCGAGCGCGGCCGCGCGCCGCGCCGGCCAGACGCCGAAGAGAATCCCGACGGCCGCCGAGAAGAGCAGCGCGATCACGACCGACATCACCGACACCGACGTCGCCCATGACGCGACCTTGTTCATGATGATCGCACCGCCGGCGCCGAGGATGACGCCGCCGATGCCGCCGAGGAGGCAGAGCACCACCGCCTCGATCAGGAACTGGAGGAGGATGTTGCCGCGGGTCGCGCCTAACGCCTTGCGGACCCCGATCTCACGGGTGCGCTCGGTGACCGAGACCAGCATGATGTTCATGATGCCGATGCCGCCGACGAGGAGGCTGACGGCGGCGATGCCGGCGAGGAGGGAGGTGAAGATCTGGGTCGTCTCGCCTAACGCGGCGACGAAGTCGGACTGGTTGCGGATGCTGAAGTCGTCGTCGACGCCGGGCTGAAGCTTGTGGGCGCGACGCAGCACGCGCTCGATGTCGGCCATCGTCTCGGGGATCTGCGCCTCGCTCGGCGCGAGGACGTTGATCGAGCGGATCCGGTCGCTGCCGAAGGCGCGGAAGCGGGCGGTGTTGATCGGGATGAGGATCTGGTCATCCGGATTCTGGAAGCCGCCGGTCTGGCCCTTCGAGGCGAGCACACCCGCCACCGTGTACTGCAGTCCGCCGATGCGGATCGGCTGGCCGACGAGCTCCTGCGGCGACGCGCCGAGGTTCTCCGGGATCGCGGCGCCGAGGACGGCGATGCGTTCGCGGCCGCGGTCTTCGGCGTCGTTGAACATCTTGCCGGTGGCCATCTCGTACTTGCGAACCTCGAGATAGTTCGCGGTCGTGCCGATGACCGTGGTGTTCGCGTTCTTCGAGCCATACTGGACCTGCATGTTCTGCGACATCTCCGGCTCGACGGCCGTCAGCACCTGCCCCTGCTCGGCGAGCGCGTTGGCGTCGTCGAGGGTGAGCTTGGCGCGGTCGGAGCCGGACGCGACGCCGCGGCCGAAGACCTGGCCGGGAATGACGGTCAGCATCGTCGTGCCTAACGCGGAGATGCGGGCGTTGACGGAATTCTGCGCGCCGCGGCCGAGCGCGACCACGGCGACGACGGCCGCGACGCCGATGACGACGCCGAGCATCGTCAGCGCCGAGCGCAGCTTGTTGGCGCGGAGCGCGCCTAACGCGACGGCGAGGGTCTCGCCGATGAGGAGATTACGGCCCGCGAGCACCACGCCCTCCTCCCCCGCCGCCGGGGCCTCCGCCAGTCAGCGGCGTCGACGTCACGCTGCGGATGCGCGACTGCTGGTCCGTCCGCGCCTGCTGCAGGTTCGCCGCGGCGAGCAGCGCGACCTGCTCGCCCTCCTTCAACCCGCTCAGCACTTCCGTGTAGTCGTAGTTCGTCGCGCCGAGCCTGACGATGCGCGGCGAGAAGCCGGTGCTGTCCTTGACGAAGACGAGCTGGCCGGACCCGCGGCTGCCGCGCATTCCGCCGCCAGCACCCGCGCCACCCGCGCCTGCACCGGCCGCACCGCCAGGGCCACGCGCACCTCCGCCGGCACCGCCCGCCCCGGCGCTACCGCCCGCGCCGCTCGCGCCGGCGCCGCCGCGGCGGCGGCCCGTCGCTCCGCCCTGACCGAGGGCGACCGACTGCGGCGTGTCGGCGCCGGCCACCGGGGCGCCGGTGCTGTCACGCTGTGCGTATTGCGCCCGCCGCGCCGCCATCTGCGCCTGCAGCTTCGCCTGCACCGAATCGGGGTCCAGGCCTAACGCTCGCGCCGAGACGGCGAGGTCCTTCATCGCGCGCACCGCGTCGGACGGGATGGCGAGGACGTTCTTCCTGTCCTGCACCGTCATCGTCACCTCGCCGTTCATCCCCGGCAGCAGCTTGCCATCCTTGTTGTCGAGCGAGATCAGCACGGGGAACATCGTCACGCTCTGCTGCACCACTGCCTGCGGCTCGACCTTCTCCACGACTCCCTGGAACTTGCGATCGGGAAACGCGTCGACCACCACCTGCGCGACCTGGCCCGGCTGCACGTTGCCGACGTCGGTCTCGTTGACCATCGCCCGCATGCGCACCTTGCCGAGATCGGCCATCTGGAGGATGGTCGTCCCGCCCGTCGGCCCGGAAGTCGCCGAGGTGATCACCTGCCCGAGCGAGACGGGCTTGGCGATGATGGTGCCGTCGATCGGCGCCCTGACCGTCGCGTCCTCGAGACGCTGGCGCGCGAGATCGACGTCGGTGCGCGCCTTGACGAGCTGCGACTGCGCGTTGGCGAATGCGAGCGCCGCGGTCTCGTGCTCCTGCGGGGTGATGACTTCCTGCGCGAACAGCGCATCGGAGCGCTTCTTCTGCGCCGACGCGACGTTGAGCGAGGCCTGCGCTGCCTGCAGCGCGGCGACAGTCTGGTCGTACTGGTTCTTCACGTCGCGCGTGTCGATCTGGACGAGCAGCTGTCCCTTCTTCACGACGCTGCCGACGTCGACCGGCATCGCGGTGATGAGTCCGGACGCCTTCGACTTCACCTCGACGATGTTGACCGGCTCGACGGTGCCCGTCGCTTCCGCGCTGGCGACGATGTCGCGGCGCTCGACCGGTGCGGTCGGGATCGCGACGGACTTCGCCGGCGCCTTGTGGCAGCCGGCGATCGCGATGACGCCGGCGAGCCCGAGGTGTACGATCCGTCGCGGGCGAGGGGAACGATGCATTTGAAGGGCTGGATGTTCGTGATGAAGCATCATGGCGCAACCTGCGAGAGCGGCTGCCCGATGAGCGCCTCGAGCTGCGCGCGGGCGACGCGCGCGTCGAAACGTGCCTGGATCAGCGCCGTCTGCGCCTGGCTCAACTGGTTCTGCGAAGTGAGGACGTCGAGCAGGGTCGACGCGCCCGCGTTGTAGCGAAGCTGCTGCACGCGGAGATCTTCCTGTGCCGCGGCGACCGAGATTGCCTGCACCCGCACTCGCTCCTGCGCAGTGCGCAGGACATCCACGTTCTGAACGAGCAGCTGTCGCGCGGCGAGTCGGGCGTCGCGGAGCGCGGCGCTCGCGTTGTCTTCAGCGACGTCGGCGCGGACGGTGGACTCCTCGCGCGAGAAGCCGTCGAACAGCGGATACGACAGCGCGACGCCGAACCTGCCCGAATAGTTGTATGGATCGCTTCCGAAGCCGAAGCGTCCGAAACCGTTGCCGTTGCGGGAATAGCTCGCGCTGATCGTCGGCAGGTACGGCGCGCGCGAGGCGCGGCGGCTTGCCTTCGCGGCATCGAGCGCCGACTGGGCCTGCCTGACGGCGGGTCCGTTCTCGGCGAGCCGCGCCAGCGACGTCGTGTCGAGCACGAGCGAGTCGACGGGCGGGAGCAGCGTGTCTTCGGGGGCGGCGGTGACGGTGACGTCGGAGCCGATGAGCCTCGTGAGGGCGGCGTCGGCCGAGCGGAGATTCGTCTGCGCGGTGAGCAGCGCGAGCTGTGCGTTGCCGAGCTGGATGAGCGAGCGAAGGGAGTCCGACTTCGTCGCGACGCCGTTCTTGACGCGCACCTCCGAGTAGTGGAGCTGCTGTTCGGCAAGCGCGAGCTGCGCGCGGGCGGCGTCCTCGGACTCTCGTGCGGCGAGCGCGTTGTAGAACTGCTGGCTTACATTGAGCGCGACCTGGAAGTCCTGCGCGACGCTGCTCGCGCCCGATGCCGTGACATTCGCCTTCGCGATCTGGATGTCGTAGAGACTCTTCCCGCCGTTGAACAGCGTCATGTTCAACGACAGCCCGTTGCTGAACGACCAGCGGTCGGGTCCGAGGGTCTCGACGGCGAGGGTCTGATTGTTGATCCGCGTGCGGCTGTTCGGATCGGTGAACGACCGCGCACTGCCGAGGTTGAGGCTCACGTTAGGCAGGAGCGAGCCGTACGCCGATCGCACCGCGGCACGATTCGATCGTTCGGCGCCGCGCGCCTGGATCGACGCCGGCGCGTTTTCGCGAGCTCGGCGAACCGCCTCGTCGAGGGTGATCGGGAGGGCGTGGTCGGTGGAGTCGTATGCCGCAACGATGGTCGGCGTCGTCGGTGCAGGAACAGGCGCCGGTACCGGCGCCGCCGGAGACTGCGCCTCGGTGCTCGCGCCGACGAGCAGTGCGGCGAGTGCGGTAGCGCCGCCGAGCCAATGCATGCTCACTGCGAATCTCGGTGTCAGGACTGATTTCACTGATCTGATGGCGTTCGGGTGCACGAGAGCTATTACGGCTGGCTCTGCCGAAACGCTGGGTGCCGGGGCCGGACTGGGGACGGAGTGGATGGGGGGACTGGCAATGACGGTGCCCGCTCCCGCGCTTTCCGCCAACAGTCGAGACTCGCGGCCTGTAGTCTGCGGCGGGACCGTCGCTCGGCGACGGAACACGACCGGGCACGAGCAGAACGACCACTCCAACGGAGGCAGTGATGAAGAAGGAATTCATGGCCGCGATCGCGGCCGGTGGGATCTTCGCGATCGCCGCGTGCGCGCAGAATCCGGCGACGACGAACACCGCACCGGCGACCCAGCCGCAGGCATCGACCGCGAGCAGCGGCGGGATGAACAACGGCGGGATGCGCGGCGACCGCGCTCAGCGAATGGAGCAGATGCTGTTCGAGGGCATCTCGCTCAGCAGCGACCAGCAGGCCCAGGTCGATTCGATCCGCGCCCGTCACCGCGGCGACATGCAGGGTCTCGATCCGCGCAACAACCCCGACGACCGGCAGAAGATGATGCAGTCGATGCAGGCCCAGATGTCGGAGATCCGCGCCATTCTCACCCCGGACCAGCAGACCATCTTCGACCAGAACGTGCAGAAGATGCGCGAGCGTCGCGGGGGCAGGGGCAACGGCGGCACACCACCGCGCGAGTAACGGCGGCTGCGAACAGCGCCTCAACAGCGGACGTGCTCGACAGGAGGCACGGAGGGCGCGGAGGGTTTGATCAAAGGCGATGCTGCAAGGCCTTGTCAGTTGCGCACGTCATCGCTCCCCTGAAATGCAAGTCTGCTGGAGCGCTGTGACAAAACCCTCCGCGTTCTCCGTGCCTCCTGTAAAAGGACCGCTGTGTCGTTGCGCTTCTCCGGCACGCGTCGATACAGGTTGGCTTCCCGTACCGGCGAACGCTCTAGAACGGTCGCCCCGACTCGCCGGGCGGATGTTCGCGCTGCATCCGTGCGTGCATCTTGTCGCGCTGCGCCGGGGTGAGCACGGAGTCGATCTCGCGCCGCGTCTGGTCGATGATCGCCCTGATCTTCGGCTCGGATACGGCGCGCGCCGAGTCGATCGCGGGGCGATGACTGGCGAAGATCGAATCGATCTTCGCCGACTGCGCCGCCGAGAGATCGAGATCGCGGCCGAAGCGCTCGTGCATCGGCGCCGGCCTTCCGGCATGGAGCTCGCCGCGGTGCCACGCTCCGCGCGCCGCGCCTTCGCGGCGCGAGAGCACCCGCCGCTCGAGCACGACACCGGTCGCGACGCCAGCCGCCGCGACGAGGATGATGCCGACCGTGAGCAGCGAGACGACGCGCGCCCGGCTCGGGCGACGCGCGATCGCGGAGCTCCCGTCGCCCGGCGTCGTGTCCGGTGGGACGTCGCTCATCGCTGCTCGGCGGCGTGCGCCGCGGCGGTCGCGTTCCACAGCCAGTCATCGTCGACGGGGCCGGTGACCGTGGTGACCGCTCCCGAACCGTTAGGCGCGAGCACCGCGTCGGCGATCCGGTCGCTGGCGCTGCCGATCGGGTCCGCCGCCCAGGCGGTGGTCTCCGTCGCAACCACGGCCGGCGCCGGCCGCGGTGTCACCATCGCCAGGGCGAACGCGGCGGCCGCGGCGAGCGCGCCTAACGGCAGGAGGCGGCGGGCCAGCGGCGTCGCCTGCTCCCACCACGGCGCGACCCGTGCCCGCCCGCGCAGCCGGAACAGCGCCGCGTCGCGCGTCCGCGCGCGGAGCGCCGCCCAATCGGTGCCGGCCGGCTGCGCACCGTACGCATCGCGCAGCGCGGCGCGCAGCACGGGATCCGGCGCGGGTTCGATGTTGCTCTCTCGTTCGTCGTCGATGGTCATCAGAGCTGCTCCTGCCGCCGCAGCGGCCCCAGCGCCTCGCGCAACGCGCGTCGCGCCTCGTGCACATGCCAGCGGACCGTCCCGTCCGAGATGCCTAACGTGCGGGCGATCTCGGCGCTCGTCCAGCCGTCGATCTCGAACAATTGTACGATCAGCTGCTGCCGTTCCGGGAGGGCCGCCACCGCCTCGCGCAGCCGTTCGCGCATCTCGTCCCGCTCGGCCGACTGCTCCGGCGATTCCTCGTGCGTCGCCGTGTCGTCGGGAATCTCGACCACCGACCGTACCGCCCGCGACTGCCGCGCATTCAACCCGCGATTGGTCAGCACGCGGAAGAACCAGGGCGCGAACGGCCGCTCGATGTCGAAGCTGTCGATCCTGTCGAGCGCCTGGATGAATGCGTCCTGCACCAGATCCTCCGCGTCCTCACGGTTGCCGAGCAGGCGAAACGCGACCGCGTGCGCGCGCTGCATGTGCCGGCGAACGAGCGTGTCGTACGCGTCGACCTCGCCCACGCGCACGCGCGCAACCAGCGCGGCGTCGATCGCGTCGTCGGGCGTCATTCGGCGGCGGCCGTCGTCGCCCGCGCTTCCAGCTTCCTTACAGGCGACAGCGGCCGCACGTTGGCTGCCCGGCACCGCAGCGCGTCAGCGCGCAACGGTCAACGGGACTTGATCGCCTCGGCCTGCGTCGCGAGCCAGTCGCGCCAGGCGCGGTCGAGGGTGTCGACGTCGCGCGGGACCATCTGTGCGCCGCCAAGCACGGCGTCCATCGTCGCGCCATTCATCAGCGCGCGCGCGGTGGTGCCGATGAAGGGGCGGCCTTCGCGCGAGGCGAGATAGTTGGTGATGCTCACCGCTTCCGCGTCCCAGAGCGCGGCGCCGCTCAGCGCGGGCAGGTCCTTCGGATTCCGGCGCGCCGACTGATAGTCGCGGCGATTGCCCTCGCGTCCACGGCGATCGAACTCGCGATTGAGGTCCTGGTCGCGCCGCGCCCGCGCGCTGCTGTCGTCGGGGGGACGCTGCCCGGAAAAGATCGACCGCAAGCCGATGATCCGGTCAGGATGCAGTCCGACCTGCGCCGAGAGAATGTCGGCATCGCTCCAGCCACCGATGAGCGATGGCACCGCGACTTCGAGCCACTTCGGAACGCCGGCACTGTTGGTCGTTCCCGTCGCCGCGCCAGCCGCCGGCGCGCTCGCCAGCGCGTTCATCCAGCCGCGCACCACCGGCGACACCGAGAGCATGTCGTCGCCGCTGTTCATCCCGACCGCCATCCCGCGGCCCTGCTCGGCGAGGCGGACGAACACCGGGATCGCGCCACTCGCGCGAATCTGCGAGACGCGAGCGGTGTCCGGGCGTTGATTGCGCTTGAGCTGGAGCGCGACGACGCTGACAGTCGGTGGATCGCCGCCGAGGTAGGCGCGGAAGTCCGTCGCCGCGCCATCGAGCGCGGTCTGCACGCTGGGGAGCAGCGCGCGATTGGTGCTCGTCAGCTCGTAGCCGGTGCCGGTCAGCACCCAGGTCGTGTCTTTCCCCTGCACCCGCGCGACGCCGACCGTCGGCGCGATCGGCGTGAAGACCTCTTCATGCGAGGGAAAGAGCGAGCTGAAGTTCGCGCACCCGGCGGCTGTGCCAGCAGCGAGAGTGAGGGCGGCGAGTGAGCGAATCCGGTTCGGCATTGGCGCGGTTGGCAGAGACGACATGGGCCGGCGGTTATCGCCGGCCCTTTGATTGTACCCCGGATCAGAGGGAAATGTTGGCGTCGAAGCAACAACCTGTCCGAGAGGGGTCAGGGAGGTGCGGAAGGTTGGTTCAGAAGCGCAACTGCACAGCGGGTTGTTTTACAGGAGGCTCGGAGGACACGGAGGGTTTGATAAAGGCGGCGCGTCCAAAGCTTTTGCATCACAGCCTTTGCATCACAGCCTTTGTCGCAGATGATCTCCATGCTTGTAATACAGCAGCTTTCCCGAAGCGCTTTTAATAAAACCCTCCGCGTCCTCCGTGCCTCCTGTCAATAATTCCCGTTCTTTACGCGCGGTTTCCGATATGCTCCGTCCCTTCAGACCAGCCCGGGGTCAATCCCCTGCCTCGCCTGCTGCGCCCTCGCCGCCGATTGGAATCCGGTGCTCGGCGGTCTTCTGCGCCGGGGTCCGGCCGAGCATGTGGGCGAACTTCTCGCGCAGTCCGTCCATGATCTC
>JAICUE010000524.1 GCA_025936015.1 Gemmatimonadaceae bacterium | reverse complement strand
GTCATCGAGGGCGATGTCCATCCGCGCCGCGATCGCCCGGACCGCGTGCGCCTTGTCCACGCCGGGCGCGGTCATGTTGATGAAGCTCGTGTCGGGCATGACCGGCGACGTCGACGAGGAGCGTTCGAGTCCACCGGTCGCGTCGGCGAGTGTCGCCGCTTCGTCTTCGACGCCGACGAGCCACTGCGCGCGGACGATCGTTCCCTCGAGCGACTCGAAGGGGCGCGGAGTGAAGGGAACGCCGAGCAGGCGGGCGTGCTCGCGGGCGCGGGGCGCCGTGCTCTCGACCGCGTACTCGGTGTCCGTATAGATCTCGAGAATCCGCCCGATCGCCCGCGCCCGCGCGATGAGCGCGCGCACCGATTCGCCGGCGATCGCGGTCGACATCGAATGCCCGGTCGCGAGGTGAAGCACGCTCGCCCCGTTCTGGAACACATGCCAGCCCTTCGGGTCGAGGCGCTCGGCGTAGCCGCGAGTATCGCCGAAGGCGGGCCGGCCGCTGCAGATCGCCATGTGAATCCCTGCGGCGCGCGCACGCTCGGCGGCGCTCCAGATGGCCGGCAGCACGGTGCCCGACGAGCCGACGAGGGTCCCGTCCACGTCGGTGAAGACGAGTTGAATCATGAAAACAGTCTAGTCGGTCCGGCGGGTGATCCGCGACCCGCCGACGGCGCGCTACCGGCGCGGTGGTGACGGGAACGGCCATTCGGCCGTCACCTGCACAGACGAGGGCGAGACTCGCGGGGAGCGCGACGGCACGGAGCCGCGCGGTCGCGCGCGGGGAGTGACGCTCCTCCATTCCAGTCAGCACCGCTTGTCGATACGCTCGCAGCTCGGGCTCGCTGCCCGTGGTGTCCGCCTGTTCGCCGCGCCTAACGCGCGCCGGATCGGCCTCACGCTCGTTCTCGCCCTCGCCGTCGCGGTCGCGTCCGCGTACGAGCCGCTCCTCCTCAAGAGAGTCGTCGACCGGCTCGCCGGCCCGGGGATCGCCGGCACCGGAGGAATGGTCGCGCGCCAGGCGCTGGTCGCCGTCATCGCGCTGTTTGCCGCGGTCCTGACCGGGCGCATCCTCGGCGCAGCGTGGGTCAGTACGTCGACGTGCGCGGTGCGGCTGAACATGGAGTATCAGGTGCGCTCCCGCGTCGCCGCGAAGCTCAGCGTCCTCTCGTCGAAGACGCATGGCGAGATCGGCACCGGCGGACTGCGCTACGCGATCGACGAGAGCGCGCCGCAGAGCGCTCGCGCGTTCACCGACATCGTCTTCCGCCTGTTCCCGACGATCGCGTACGTCGTCGTCGCGGCCTGGGGGATGACCCGGCTCGATGGCGCGATCAGCGCGGCCGTTCTCTGTCTCGCGCCGATCCCGGCGGTCGTCGCCCTCGTCGCGAAGCGGGCACAGACGCGGCGCGACCGGATGCTCCACGGTTTCTGGATGCGCATCTGGGGGGGCTACACCGAGATGCTGAACGGGATGGGGACGGTGCGCGCGTTCGGGATGGAGCGCGTCGAGGAGCGGCGTCTGATGCGGCGGATGAAGTGGGCGTTCGCCAGCATCCAGCGCGGCGTCCACGTCGACGCGCGGGTGACCGTCGCCGCCGGTCTGGCCGAGCTCGCGGCGCGGGTCATCGTCCTCACGTTAGGCGGGTTCCTCGTGGTGCGCGGCGAGCTGACCGTCGGGTCGCTCCTCGCCTTCCTCGGCTACGTCGGCGGCGTTTTCGCGCCGATCCAGCAGATGGTCGACCTCTATCCGACCGCGCGAAAGGCGGGGGTCGCGCTCGAGTCGGTGTTCACCGTGCTCGATGCGGAGGAGGAGGCGCCCGATGTCGCGGACGCGGTACCCTGCCGGGCGATTCGCGGCGAGGTGGTCTTCGAGGGCGTCAGCTTCGGCTATCGCGAATCGCAGCGCGCGCTCGATCACTTCGACGTCGTCGTCCAGCCGGG
>JAICUE010000005.1 GCA_025936015.1 Gemmatimonadaceae bacterium | reverse complement strand
TGCGCTTCCGGCGCGACGTCGGCGGTCGGGTACTGCCGCAGCAGGTCCTGGAACCCCGAGCGCGCGGCCACCGCGCTGCCGCGGCGAAGCTGGTCGAGGGCAAGCTGAAAGAGCTGGTTGGGCCCCGGACCTGCCGGGGCGGCGCTGACCGGCGCCGTGCCGTTAGGCGCCGTGGCGCCGGCGCCCGCCGTGCCCGCGTTAGGCGCGGTCACCGGCGTGGGCGTCGACGTTGCCCCGGGAGCAGACGGGCTCGGAGTCGTAGCTCCCTGCCCGCCCGACGGCGGCACCGCGGCTGGTGCCTGGAGCTCGGCGGCGCGTTCCTCGAGCGAGCCGCGCAGCTCCTGCAGCCGGCGCTGGCTCTGGCCGGTGAGCTCCTGGATCTGGATGAGCTGCTGCCCGAGTGCGTACATCTCGCCGCGGGAGTCGCCCTGGAATTTCATCACCTGCGCGTGCATGGTGCGCAGTGAATCCTGCGTGCGCCCGAGCGCCGCGATCACCGCGTCGAGCTGTGCGCGGCGCGCCGAGTCGGCCTGAACAGACTCCATCCGCATCACGCGGAGGTCATTCTGCAGCAGGCGCACGTCGCTTCGTGTCGCGCAGGCTCCTGCCGCGGCGAGCGACGCCAGCGCGGCGGCACGAAGGACTGCGAGCGGCCGCGCCCGAAGGCGCGGCCGGCTCGATCCTGCGGAGATCTTGCTGCTGATCACTCGCCCTGCGGGATGGTGATGTTGTCGCCGCCGGCAATGATCTCGAATTCGCTGCGACGGTTCTGCGCCATCGATGCATCGTCAGTGCCGGTCGCCGCCGGCCGCTCCTCGCCGAAGCTGACCGTCTCGACGCGCGACGCGGCGATGCCGTGCTGAGTCAGGTAACGCTTCGCCGACGCGGCACGACGCTGGCCGAGCGCCATGTTGTACTCGTCGGAGCCCTTGCTGTCCGTATGGCCGGAGACGCGCAAGCGGAGATCGGGGTTCGCGTTGAGCAGCGGGATCTTCGCGTCCAGCTTCGAGATGTCGTCGCTGGTCAGCTCGGAACGATCGAAGTCGAAGTAGACGGGAGCGGTGATCGTGTTGCGCGCGTCGGCCATCGCCTGCTCGCGGCTCTGACGGTCACGGGCGATGCTGTCGGCGCGGGACTGCTCGCGCGCGAGCGAATCGCGGCGCATCTGGTCCGCACGAGCGATGGAGTCGCGGCGCGCATTTTCGGCGTTGATGCTGTCCTGATTGACGACGGGGACGGGCGCCGGTGCCGGCTTCTTCTTGCACGCGCCAGCAGCGATGGTCGTGGTTGCAGCGATCGCGATCAGGGCGAGGCGGGACGAGACGTTCATGTGATTCTCCGGTGGAATGGAACGGTGCGACGGGAAACCGCTTACCGACTCACGAGTCGCGGCGACCACGCGGCGAGCCGCGCGCCTCCGCTGCGCGTCAATTGCCTGACGCGTCCTGATTCGGTGTCCAGCACCCAGAGCTGCTTCACTCCCGTCCGCGAGGACGTGAACACGATGTGCCGTCCATCCGGCGCGTACGACGGATCTTCATTCGTCGACTCACTCGTGTGCTGCTTCACGCCGCGATCGCGGAGCGAGATAGTCATGATCTGGAACTGCCCGGCGATCTGCGATTGGAACGCGATGTTGCGATCGTCAGGCGACCAGTCGGGATTCGACCGGTAGTACTGGTCGCCGAAGGCAAAAGGGGTGAGCAGTTCAGCCCCGGTGCCGTCGGCGTCCATAATATATACCTCGGGATGGCCAGAGCGACCCGACGTGAACGCCACTCGCCGCCCATTCGGGCTGTATGAGGGCGACACGTTGTCCGTCCCCCGGCCAACGGTCACACGATGGAGCGCCCCGCCGGCGGCGGGGATGGTCCACAAATCGGTCCCCTCGTCCTCGCCGCTCGAGAAGATGATCGTCGAGCCGTCCGGCGAAAACTCGGGGGTAATGTTGAGTCCCCCGCGCGAAACCAGCGTATGGGCAGACCGCGTCGCGAGATCGATCACCCCGATCCGCGACCCGGCGTTCCCGAGCTCGGAATAAGCGATGTGCCTCCCGTCCGGACTCCATGACGGCGAGAGCACCGGCGTGATGCTGCTGGCGAGGCTCTCGACCGCTCCGTCGCTGTCGATGATGTAGATGTGGCTGGCGCGCACGAAGGCGATCCGAGTGGCCGCGATCCCTCGGACCCCGGTCACCCACTCCTCGACCGCGTCGCTCACTGCGTGCAGTGACGCGCGCCACTCCGGCGATGCCATGCTCCCGTTGAGCGGGAAGTCGCGCGTCTCGACGACTTTCTTCGCCGCGACGTCGTGTAGGATGACACGCACTCCCGTCGGGCTCATCACGGGCACCACCAGCGCCGCCGCGCCGAGCCGGTTGAACACGTCGTAGCTCGGCCGGCCGGCGCCGAGCAGGGGCGCGAGCGCGACACCGGCGCTGTCGATCCCGATCAGGGTGACGCGGTCGCCGAAATCGAGGTCTCGCTGCATGATCGCGCGCACCGAGTCGCCGTTGGCGCCGCTGACCGGTGCGACGTAGACGCCGGGCTTCGCGCCAAGCGCATAGCTCAACCCGATGCGGACACCGCGCTGCGACGTCGTGTCCTGCGCCGGTGAGACGTTAGGCAGCACGGCGATCGCGGCCAGCGCGAGGAATGCGGCGAAGGCGGGGTGTACTCTGACAGCGCGGAATTTCATCAGCGAAGAAGCGAGGGATCGAAGCTGAAGATGACGGGAAGCACGTCATCGGAGAAACCGCCGGGCAGCGGGCCGAATGCCTTCGCCGTTGCCGCGGCCTCGACGGCGCCTTCAGCTTCGAGGTCGAAGCCGTAGACCCCCGAACGGGTCAGGAACCGCACGTTCGAGACCGAGCCGTCGCGGTGGATCAGGAAGGTGACCTCGGCGCGCAACGCGGTGTTGCGCGTTTGCGGGTCGAATCGCAACGCGATCTGCCTGACGATGTTGTTCAGGTACCCAGGATACGGGAACTCGATCCCTTCGGTGCGAACGGTGGCGACATCGGTTCCCCGTCCTCCGGTCGCGCCGCCGCCGGCCTGCTGCACGGGCGCGGTTTGCGGCTTCGTCTTCGGGGCGATCGGGAGCGGCGTGGCTGGCGGGGGCGGTGTGCGTTTCGGAGTCGACACCGCCTTCTTCGGCGGAAGCACCGGAGCCATCGGCGTGACGTCAGCGCGAGCAGGGGGCTTCGCGTCGGGCGGTGGTGTCTGCGGCGGTGTCGGCGTCACCGCGCCGACCTGCCGCGGACCCGGCGGCGCGGCAACGATGTTCACCTTGTATATCGGCGGCCGCGCCGGTGCGGGCGTCGGCTTCGCCACGATGAACACCGCGGCCGCCGCGACGTGCAACCCCGCCGAGACGGCAATTGGGAGTGCGAGCCCCCGCGCTGGCGGGCGCGCGCTCATCGAACCTCTTCGGGCTCCGCGACGAGCCCGACATCGCCGACCCCCGCTGCGCGCATCACTGCCAGTACGCGAACGACGGTACCGTAAGGCACCCCCTGGTCGGCGCGCAGGTACACCCCGCCCGTCGACCGCTTCTCGGCGAGCGCGCGAAAGCTCGCGCGAAACTCGTCGTAGCTGAGGCGCGCATCATCGACGAAGATCTCGCCGTCGCGGTTGACGCTGACGACGAGCCCACTCTTCTGCTCGAGCGGCCGCGCCTGTGCCTTTGGCAGCACGACGTCGACACCGCCCTGCATCAGCGGCGCGGTGATCATGAAGACGACGAGCAGCAGGAGCATCACGTCGATGAGGTTCACGACGTTGATCTCGGCATCGAGCACGAGCCGCTCGCGACGACGACGCGCCACGCTAGATCTGCCCCTCGCGCACCATCATCGCGATGATCTCGGTACCGAACGCTTCGAGCTCGCCGTCGATGCGGTTGACGCGGTTCGCGAAGAGGTTGTAGCCGAAGACCGCCGGGATCGCCACGGCGAGCGCGCCCGCCGTCGCGATCAGCGCTTCGGCGACGCCTGGCGCGATCGCGCCGATGTTGCCCGAGCCCTTCGTCGCGATCCCGATGAACGCGTCGATGACGCCGAGCACGGTGCCGAGGAGGCCGATGAGCGGGCTCACCGAGCCGATCATCGCGAGGACCGGGATGCCGCGCGACAACCGGTCGCGCTCGGCCGCGCTCTCCGAGTCGAGGAGGAGGCGCAGTGCCTCGACCTGCGAGCCACTCATCCGCTCCGTTGATGGACTGGCGATTGCCGCGCCGTCGGCGTTCCGGTTCGCTCCGAGGCGAAGATCGTGGAGAAAGTCAGCGGCGCGCCCGAAGACCCGCGTGAACGGGCTGGGCGGGGACCGTTTGGCGAGCGTACGGACCTGATCGAGCCGTGTCGCGCGAGTGAACTCGTTCTCGAATGCCAGCGACGCGCGCGTGGCGGCGCGCAGCTCCCACCACTTGGCGAGAATGATCCCCCAGCTCACCAGCGACAGGATCGCGAGCACGATCAACACGAACTGCGTCACGCGGGTCGCATGGGTGATCAGCTCGATTGGCGTCGTCGGAATCGCCTGAGAGACCTGCATCGCGATACCCGGGTTCACCGTGCCGCTCCGGCTGCGGTGCCACGCTGCGCCGCGAACCACTCGAAGGTCTCCCGCAATCCCTCGTCGAGCGAGACTGCCGGCTTCCAGCCTAACGTTTTCTCGATCTTCGCCACCGAGAGGAACGACGTCTGCTGTTCGCCGGGACGCTTCGGCGCGTGCTGCACGGGCACATCGCTGTTCGCCGCCCGCTTGAGCGCGGCGGCGAGGGTGAGCACGCTGGTGCCCGCGCCCGTTCCGACGTTGAGCGCGCGCGAATCCAGCCGCTCCTGCGGTGGCAGCGACGCCGTCGCCGCGAGCCAGGTCGCGCGCGCGACGTCGCCGACGAACACGTAGTCGCGCGTCTGTTCCCCGTCGCCGAAGACGGTCAACGGTTGCCCGTCGAGGATGCGGCCGCTGAAGATCGCGACCACCCCGGCTTCGCCGTGCGGATCCTGCCGCGGACCGTAGACGTTGCCGAATCGCAGCGACACCGCGTCCAGCCCGTGCACGCGGCCGTAGTACGCGAGGTACAGCTCGACCGCGTACTTCGCGATCGCGTACGGGGATTCCGGATCCTTGGGGAAGGTCTCGACGTTAGGCGGCGTCACGAAATCGCCATAGATCGCGCCGCCAGTGGAGGAGAACACGACGCGTGTCCTCGATTCGCCCGCCCGAATCGCTTCGAGCAGGTTCAGGGTCCCGACGACGTTGGTGTTGGCATCGAACACCGGATCGGCGACGCTCTTCCGCACGTCCATCTGCGCCGCGAGGTGCACGAGCACGTCGAACTTTCCCTCACGCACGAGCCTCGCCGCTTCAGTCGAGCGGATGTCCATCTCGTGGAAACGGGCTTTCGCCGGGAGATTCACCCGCTTCCCGGTGACGAGGTTGTCGAGAATCTCGACCGTCCACCCCTCGCGCAGGAAAAGATCGGCGACGTGCGAGCCGATGAAGCCCGCGCCTCCGGTGATCAGTACACGCTGTGCCATCTCAACTCCGTTCGTCAGTGCTCGTAGTGTCGCGCGCGGACTCCGTCGGTGAACCCTCGCTCGGCGGCGTCGCGTCGGCCGCGCTTCCGACGCCGAACAGATAGCGCGCCGCGTCCACGATCGCGAGACCGCGGCCATTCGCGGCGGCAGCCTTCAGGCGCACCGAGGGCTCGTGAAGGAACTTGTTCATCAGCGCGCGCGAGAGTTGCTCGACTGCCTCACGGTCGGAGGCGCTGAGGTTGGGCATCCGGCGAAGTACCTGTGCCACCTCGCGCGCGCGCATCGCCTCCGCTGATGCACGTAACTCAGTCACCACCGGCACCGCGTGGAGTCCGGCGACCCACTGCCAGTATCGCTCCACCTCCTCGGCGATCACATGTTCCGCTGTCGGTAGTTCTTCGCGCCGGCGCTCGATGTTCGCCGCGACGACCGCGCGAAGGTCGTCGAGGTCGTACAGGTAAACGTTCTGCAGCTCGCGTACAGCCGGCTCGACGTCGCGCGGAAATGCGATGTCGATGATGCACAACGGCCGATCGCCGCGGCGCGCGAGCGGCGCCTCGAGGTGCGCCGCGCGCACGACCGGATGTGGCGCCGCCGTCGAGCAGAGCATGACGTCGACGTCCGCCACCTCCGCCCAGCACTCGTCGACGTGCATGGCCGTCGCGCCGTGCTTCGCGGCGAGCGCAGTCGCCCGTTCAAAGGTGCGATTAGCCACGACGGCCGTCCGAACGCCCTCGTCGACCAGACACTCGAGCGCCAGCTCAGCCATCTCGCCGGCGCCGAGTACCATCGCCCGGCGCCCGGCGAGCGACCCGAAGATCTGCTTTGCGAGCTGCACCGACGCCGAGCTCACGCTCGCCGCGCCACGCCCGAGCGCGGTCTCGGTTCGCACTCGGGACGCGACGCCTAACGCGGACTGGAAGAGCCGGTTGAGCACGATACCCGACGCCGACCGGCCAAGCTCCCAGGCATCGCGTACCTGACCCTGAATCTGCGCCTCGCCGAGAATCATCGAGTCGAGACCCGCGGCGACGCGAAACAGGTGCGCCGCTGCCTCACGCTCTCGGCGGACGTACGTGTAGGGCTCGGCGCTTTCTCCAAGGCGGCGGGACATCAGCTCGATCGCGCCCGGAGTCGGCTCGTCGCCGCCGGCGAGATAGAGCTCGGTGCGATTGCACGTCGAGACGATCACGGCTTCGCGCGCACCGGTGGACTGCGTCACCTCCGCGAGGGTGGCCGACAGGTCGGCTGCGCCGACCATCAGCCGCTCACGAACGTCGAGCGCAGCGGTGCGGTGGCTGACCCCGACGACGACCAGCGTCACGATCGCGCTCCCGTCATGGCCACGCCGCCGCTTCGCGGGCGACGCGGCCATCCTCGACACGCGCGGTGAAGTCGTCGCCGATCAACGCCGATGATGCTCGCTCCCATTCACTCGCGGCACCGCGCGCGAGCAGCCGCTCGCGGAGCGACCGCAGCGCGCCTAACGCGTCGTCATAGCGCCCGTCGAAGCGATCGGTCACCGTCGCGAGAATTCGCGTGGCCGCCGCGGGAACACCGTTGGCACCGACTGCGATCAGCAGCGGACCGTTCGTGCGCTGGGCGATCGACGAAAAGCTTCCTTCGTCCGGCTTGTCAACCACGTTGCACAAGCGATGGGCGGCACGCGCGTCGGCCGCGACCCGCGCGTTCGTCGCGCGGTCGTCGGTCGCGGCGATCACCAGCTCCGCATCGCCGATGTCGCCCCCCTGGTATGCACGGAGAATGAGATCGAGAAGCCCTGCCGCCGCGGCTTCGCGCAGGCCAGCCTCGCCGCGTGGCGCGACGACGCGAACTGCCGCGCCCTGTCCGGCGAAGGCCAACGCCTTTCGTTCCGCCACCTTGCCGCCACCGACGACGAGCACGCGTACGCGATCGGCATGGACGACGATCGCGACCCGGCCGTCGACCGGCTGTGTGGCGTCGGCATTCCTCACAGGAACTTGCCCGGTTGGCTCGCGAACACTCGTACCGCGATCCACAGCAGGATCACGCCCGCGAATGCGGTGTTCGCCGCGACGGCGGCGCGGCGCGCTTCCCAGCCCCGGACCACTCGGCCGAGCGCGAGCGCAGTGACTCCAGCCCAGGCGCCGAGCGCCCAGATCACCTGAGGCATGTCGCTCTGGTGGAAGCTGACCGAGTACGCGAGCCCCATCAGGATGCCTAACGTCAAGCCGATCCAGCCGGCGATGACCGCGAGGTGGTTCACCCGGTCGAGTGTCTGCAGCGGGGGGAAGAGCCGGAAGAGCGGGCCAAAACGCCGTGAACGCAGCTCGCGCCGCTGAACGAGATACATCGTCCCCGCGGCCGCCGCGGTAGCCATTGCCGCCAGTCCAGCCATCGACAGCGCGATGTGCGCGATGAACCAGGCTCCCCGGCCCCCGGGGGGGTTCGCTTCAGCGACCAACCCAGCCATGTTCGCCGCCACGGTGAGAAGAGCCGCCAACGGCGCCGCGACGAGCGTCAAGCTTACTTCGCGGGCAATGAGCTCGACGACGAACAGCATCGCCGCGAGTACGATCGCCGCACAGGACAGCGCCGGGCCCAGCCCGGTAACCGGAGCCTGTCCCAGCGTCCGGGCCAGCTCGATGAGCCCGGCGGCGTGCGCGATGATGCCGATGCCGAGCACCGCGAGCACGCCGCGCAACGGCGCGCGTATCGGACGCGCGAAAGGCGCCGCGGCAAGTGCCGCGGCGCCGAGATAGCAGGTTGTGGCAATGAAGTGGGCGATCGCTGTCATGGCGCTCGCCCGGAATCTAACCGCTGTGGCTACGGCATCCTAGCTGAAAGCTGGGTGCGCGCGCCCTCGACGATCGCCGGATTCCGCTGCCCGCTGACGACAAGCGTGCTCGTCGTCGCGCCAACCCGCACCGCGTGGGCGACCGCGATCAGCTCTGCCGGCAAATGATCCCCTTCGTCGGTTGTCTGACGGCGGCGGTAAACGTGGAACTCATCGCCCGGCTTCACGCCGACATCCTCCCCGAGGGCGACGATGAGATAGCTCTGGATCGTCGCCAGCTCCGGGTTCCCCTGGATCCAGGCAATCTTCGCCGACGGCCCGAGATCGATCGGTGTCAGTGGCGCTGCGGGCGGGGAAACGAAGTTGTCGAGCGGCGTGACGTTCTGGGCCAGCTCGAGATCCTCGAACTGCGTGATGACCCGGGCGATCGTCGCATCGCCATTGCTCGGCTGCTCGACCAGCAGGATGCCGGTCGGAATCACGACCTGGCCGATGCCCGGGATATCGGGGCCCATCTTGTACGCAAGAAACTTGTCGCCGACCGACGGAATGCTCGCGGTCGGGATGCGGACGTAGACACGCTCTTCGTTCTGGAGGAACGTGCGCTCGTGCGCCATCGGGATCCCGGCAATCTCGGCGGTGCCGATGATCTTGCCCGCATGCTTGCGCGGGTAATCCCCGATCACGAAAGGCGCAGCGTAATACTCACCCGCGCGGACCGCCGGAGCCGCGTCGATCGCCAGCGCGCCTCCGCGGACCGCCGCCGTCCCGCGACGCACCGGGCGACGGAACATCGTCGGCCCCGTCGCTTCGACTGGCTCCTCCGCGATCCCGCTGTCGGACGGCGTCATTTCCGCCACGACACCGGGCTCACCGGCGCTGGCGCCGGGAATTCGCAGAACCTCGCCAGGGTAGATCCAGTGCGGATCCTCGACGACGTCGGTGTTGATCCGGTAGATCTCGGGCCAGAGGAAGGGATCGCCGAGGTAGACACGCGCCAGATCCCAGAGCGTGTCGCCGGTCTTGACTGTATGCGTGGCGGGACGCGTCGTCGAGTCAGGCTGCTGCGCGTGCGCAATCACCGGTGCACTGAGTGCAACGCCGAAAGCGGCCAAAAACCAGGGAGCGCGGAACTGCGCTCGGCTCGGACTGCGCGAAGTCGATGACGTCATGAACGATTGCGGACAGGTGGAGGCTCCCGAATCGGGAGCCGAACACACGGCCGGGCTCGGAGGCCGAGGCTCGCTATCGGGATGACGCGGTCGGCGGAACAAGGTAACGCCATCGCGCACCCGCACATGCCGTAACGCAGACCGCCGGCCGCCCAGGGGCGGCCGGCGGTCTGCGCGAGAATCGCTGTGAACGAATCGCCTCAGAACGGCAGGTCGTCGTCCTCGTCGGTCAGTGCGCCGGGGAAATCCTCGAAATCCTCGCCGCCCTGCTTGGCTGCGGCCGCTTTCGCCGGCGCCGGTGCCGACCGTGCGCGCGGAGGGGCCGAGCTTTCGCCATCGAAGTCCCCGCCGCCGGAGCGACCGCTGAGCATGATCAGCTCGCGGACGTTGATCTCCGTGCTGTAGCGGGTCTGCCCTTCCTTGTCCTGCCACTGGCGGTACTCGATCCGCCCTTCGACGTACAGCTTGTCACCCTTCTTCACGTACTTCTCGACGATGTCGGCGAGCTGCGAGGTCTTGGTGTTCCACACCACGCAGCGGTGCCACTCCGTCTTCTCCTGACGGTCTCCCGCGGGCCCATTCCAGGAACGGCTCGTCGCGAGAGAGAACGTCGCTACCCGATTTCCGCCGCTGGTCGAGCGCACCTCGGGATCGTTCCCGAGATTGCCGATCAGCGTCACCTTGTTCAAGCTCCGGCTCACAGATTCCTCCTGGGCGAGTGAATGTTCTCGCCGCGCATAATATGGCTGCGCCCGATCGGGTGCGCAAACGAATCATCGCCGGCAGCGTCGAATCTTCTCCGCGCGCGGCGAACCTCCAGAACGGTCAACGATCCAGCCGTGCGCGCAGGATCAACGCGTCTTCGACGGGGTGCCGGTAATAGCGCCTTCGGCGCCCGACCATCCCGAAGCCGCGGGATTCATACAGCGCCCGCGCTGCCGTGTTCGACTCCCGAACCTCGAGATGCATGATCGTACACCCGGCGATCCGGGCGTCACCCATCGCGCGATCGAGCAGTGCTGCGCCGACGTGCTGCCCTCGCATCGCCGGCACCACCCCCAGGTTCGCCAACTCGGCTTCGTCCACGACGCACCACGACACCGCATAGCCAAGCACCGCGTCGCCAGACGTGGCGACGAGAAAGTTGAGCCGCTCCTCCTCGAGCGCCGAACGGAACGCTGTCAGGGTCCACGGATCGGCGAAGCTGGCCCGTTCGATCTCGACAACCCGCGCGAGATCGTCGCCCTGCGCAAAGCGGATCACTACCTGTGCAGTCATCCGGTCGTCAACGACCGTCCGTGCTCCGTCTCCCATTTGACCTGTGCCTCGGCGAGTCGCCCGTACGCCGGCTCCCACGTCGCGAGCGACACGTCCCGCACGAGCGACGGCGCCAGACGGGCAAGCCCGCGAGCGTGGGGCATCGCGTCGATCGATTGACCCGCGCCGACGATGCGCGCGTCGTGGCGCTGCGCCAGCGCGTCGACCGCGCCACGCGCCAGCAGCTGCTCGCCGGTAACCGCGACGACGGTGCCGTCGACCGAGTCCATGAGCATCGCGTAGACGTCGCCGCGCATCGCATCGAGGATCGCGAGGTACCGCCCGTTGGCGAGCGGGTTGTCGGCCCCGGCGGCCAGAAGCGCGAGCGACGGCATCGCCGCGATGGGAATTTCGCAGGCGAGCGCGATTCCTTTCGCCAGCGCCGCGCCGATGCGCAGCGACGTGAAGCTGCCGGGGCCGGCACCGACGACGACCTTCGCCAGGTCTCCGACGGCGGCGCCGGCGCTGCCTAACGCGTCGGCGATCGCCGGCATCAGCCGCTCCTCGCGCTCGCCGCGCATCGCGACCTCGGCGGTCGCGATGACGCTTCGTCCGGCGAGCACCGCCACCGTTCCGCGATACGTGCTCGCATCGATGCCCAGCGTCAGCGGCTCGCTCATCCGGCCAGGAGCACCCGTCGCGCGTCGTCCCCGGGCACGTGTTCGAGGTCGATCGCGACGTGCGACGGGAGCGCACCTCCCGCGCGCTCGGGCCACTCGACGAGCACCAGCGACTGCGACGACACGATCTCGTCCCATCCGATGTTCGTCAATTCGTCCGGCCCGCGAAGGCGATACAGATCGAGATGGTAGACCGGCGAAAGCCGCGCGTCATAACGGTGGACGAGCGCGAACGTGGGGCTCGTCACCGGCTCGCCGACACCGTACCCGCGGCAGATCGCCTGCGCGAGCGTGGTCTTGCCAGCGCCAAGGTCGCCGGCGAGCGTGACGACGAGCGGCGCGCGCGCCGTGCGACCAAATCGTTCACCCCACGCCACGAGCTCGTCGAGCGTCACCGCGAGCCGGCCGCGGCCAGCGAGCGCCGGTAGTGGATGCTGTGCGTGCCCGTCGGACATGTTGTCGCTCAGCGAGCCGCGCGACGCTGCGAGCCGCCTGCCTGCTTCGGCTTCGCGCTCGCGCTCCCGTCAGCTCGCGCTTTCAGCTCGAACAGCTCATCGCGCAATCGCGCCGCACCCTCGAAGTCGAGGTTCGCGGCGGCCTCGCGCATCGCCTTCTCCACCGCGGCGATGGCCGCAGGTATGTCGACCGGTCCCTTCTCGTCGCCAGCGGCGAACTGCCGGATCTTTTCGGCGACGCGCTTCGGTTTCCCCGAATCCTCATCCCGTTCGATTCGCGCATCGGCCACACGCGTGATGAAGCGGACCTGATCGACGCTCTTCTTCACGCTCATCGGCGTGATGCCGTTGTCGAGGTTGTGCTGCAGCTGGATCGCGCGACGACGGCTCGTCTCGTCGAGGCAGCGCTGCATCGACCCGGTGATCCGATCCGCGTAGAAGATCGCGCGGCCTTCGACGTGGCGCGCCGCGCGGCCGACCGTCTGGATGAGTGAGCGCTCGCTGCGCAGGAACCCCTCCTGGTCCGCGTCGAGAATCGCGACGAGCGACACCTCCGGCATGTCGAGCCCCTCGCGCAGGAGGTTGATCCCGACGAGCACATCGAACTCGCCTAACCGCAGCCCGCGCACGATCTCCATCCGCTCGATCGCGTCGATGTCCGAGTGCATGTAGCGCACGCGCACGCCCATCTGCTGCATGTAGTCGGTGAGGTCCTCGGCCATCCGCTTCGTCAGCGTCGTGACGAGCACCCGCTCGCCCTTTCGTTCGCGAATGCGAATCTCGTGAAGCAGATCGTCGACCTGGCCGCGCACCGGGCGAATCTCGATCTCCGGATCGATCAGTCCCGTCGGCCGAATGATCTGCTCGGCCACGACTCCTTCGCTCAGCTGCAGGTCGAGCTCACCGGGCGTCGCCGAAACGAACACGGCGCGCGGTGTCAGCGAGAGAAATTCGTCGAACATGAGCGGCCGGTTATCCAGCGCACTCGGGAGACGGAAGCCGTAATCGACGAGCGTCAGCTTGCGCGCGCGGTCGCCGTTGAACATTCCACCGATCTGCGGCAGCGTGACGTGCGATTCGTCGACGACGACGAGATAGTCTTCCGGGAAGTAGTCGAGCAGACATGCCGGCCGCTCACCGGCCGCGCGGCCGGAGAGGTGCCGCGAGTAGTTCTCGATCCCCGCGCATGTCCCGATCTCGAGCATCATCTCGATGTCGAAGTTCGTCCGCGACTCGAGTCGTTGCGCCTCCAGCAGCTTGCCGGCACTCTTCAGTACCGTTAGGCGCTCGGCGAGCTCGGTGCGGATGAGCCCCACCGCGCGCTCGAGCGTCGGCCGCGTCGTGACGAAGTGCTTCGCCGGATAGATCGCCGCGCGATCGAGGGTCGCGATCGTCTCGCCGGTGAGCAGGTCGATCTTCGAGACGCGCTCGATCTCGTCCCCCCACATCTCGACGCGGACGCCCTGCTCCTCGTAGGCCGGGAAGATCTCTACGGTATCGCCGCGCACCCGGAAGGTGCCGCGATCGAAGGCGACGTCGTTGCGCGTGTACTGGATCCGCACCAGCGCGCGAAGGATGTCGTCTCGGGCGATGCGCTGCCCCTGCGTCAGCGTCACCATCTGCTCGCGATAGCTCACCGGATCGCCGAGACCGTAGATCGCGGAGACTGTGGCGACGATGATCACGTCCTCGCGCTCCATCAGCGACGACGTCGCGCGCAGCCGCAGCCGGTCGATGTCCTCGTTGATCGACGCGTCCTTCTCGATGTACGTGTCGCTCGACGGGACGTACGCTTCCGGCTGGTAGTAGTCGTAGTACGAGATGAAGTACTCGACCGCGTTGTGCGGGAAGAAGCTCTTGATCTCGCCGTACAGCTGCGCCGCGAGCGTCTTGTTGTGCGAGAGGACGAGCGTCGGGCGTCCGTGATTCCTGATGACGTTCGCCATCGTCATCGTCTTCCCCGACCCGGTAACGCCGAGCAGTGTCTGGAATCGGTCACCGCGAGCGAGACCCGCCGAGAGCTCGGCGATCGCGCGCGGCTGGTCGCCCGCAGGTTCGAATGGGGCGCGAAGGTCGAAGGCGGCGGGCATAGTCATTCAATATAGCACTTCAGCCCGGCGTTTGTTCGGTGTAGGCCACTCGTCAGCGTGACGAGGCGCGTAGCGAGCCCGTCCATTCGATGCACGACGCGATCCTTCAGCCCCCCGGGCCATGTCCTTCGCGATCACGGCGCTTGCCGGTACGAATATGCTACAGATCGGAGCGATCGCGCTCACGCTGATCGCACTTCTGTATGTGGGTGGACCGCTGCTTTCCCTGGCTACTCACAAGCAGCCTGCGCGTCTCGAGGCGTCAGCACTGCTCTCGCTCGACGTCGTCAGTCAGATCGAGGCCGACGTGGCGCCGGCGCTGCAGGACGCAGCGTCCCAGCTGGCGGCGCTCGGCTTCGTGACCGGGTCGCCCCTCCGCGCTCCAACGGCGGAAAATTCCGTTGCGTTCGCGATAATCGGGGAGGCGCCTAACGGCGACCTGGCCGAGTCGTGGGTCCTCGTCCGGAAGACCGAGCAGCAGGTGATTCGCCGCAACTGGACCAGCTTCCACAGCCAGACGAGAAACTTCGCGCGCACCATAACCTCGAACGCGGTGAGCGCTTCGGGTATCCCGAGCGCGGGCGGAAGAACGGCGTTCAGCGCTCCCGCGATGATGGATCTCGCGCAACTGTACCGGTTGCACGCGATACGAGTCGCTGATTCGGGGGGCCGGCGCCGCGGGGCGCCCGCCCTCGGGGGCCAGGCCGCGTTCGTCGAATCGGAGTGGGCAATCAGCACCGAGAACATGGTCGCGCGCGGCTACGCTCGACGCAGCGGAAGCGACGGCGCGACCATACGGTTGACGGCGAAAGGCGCGTTCCTGATCGGCTGGCGCCAGCTGCCCCCATGGAAGGAGATCGCCGCCTCGAAGGCGCGGCGCCGCCTCGCTGAGTTGGAAGCGCGCGTTCCCATCGACGCGCCCCTCGCGAGGTCCGCATGACGAGCTTTCCGCCCATGCCGGTATTCGCCCGCGATCCGCGACTCCTCGCCGCCGTTGCGGCGATCGTCGTGATCTACCTGCTGCGACGTTACTGGCTCGTCCCGATCCGATTGCTGAAGAAACAGTTCCCCGTCGGCGAGTCCGCGCCACGACTCGTCGCGAACGACGCCGAGCTTCCATCGGAGGCGCAGGCGGTCCTCGGGAAGTTCCGGGATGAGCTTGCGCCACTCGGCTTCACGCCGACGCCGCCGATCGTCGATTCCGGCAAGACCGCGCGCCTCTATCTCCAGCGTTACGAAGACAGCGCACTCACCACGGTAGCGACGGTCATGGCGTCGTTCCGGGTAAGGGACGGCGCGATCGTCAGTCTCTTCCGCGCGTATGCCGGCTACGAGTCGCGCGGGCCAATGGGAAACCGGGTCTTTACGATCGGCAATACCGGCGCGCCCGGGTTTCCCGACAAGCCGCAGGATTCGGTGGTTCGGATTCCGGAAGACGACGCCGCGATGCTGCTGAAAATTCACGTCGCTCACGTCAAGCGGGTCAGAATGAACCCGGTCCAGCAGCGGATCGGCGATCCGGTCGCGTATCAGCGGCGGATCACCGCCGAGAGTGAGCGGTGGGCGTGCGAATCAGGATGGTTCCGCAACGCGAACGGGTTCCGGAAGCGCACGCTGCGCGGCGCGTTCATCGCGACCTGGCGCCAGCTTCCGCCCTGGAGCTGGATCATCGAGCGTCGCCAGTCGCGGCTGTGGAAAGCGCTGCTTGCCGAAGCGATGGGAGTGAACACGGTGCTCGGGATGCTCGGCGCCCTGCAGGGAGCCGCTGCAGCCAGTGCGGCGACCAGGCGTTAGGCAGCGGTACGACGTGGGCACAACCTCGGATAGCTCACGCGCCACTGCAGCCTCGCGTCACTCCTCGCCCCCGACATTGTCCCGGCGCGCGATGTCGCTGATCCCTTTCACCTTCCGAACCGCGCGCATGATCTTCTCGAGGTGGCTTAGGTTCTCGACTTCGACGAGCATCGAACCGATCGCCTTCGCGTCGAGTGCTTTCAGTTCCATCGCGCGAATGTCGGTTCCCGTCGCGCTGACCGCCGACGCCACGTCCGCGTAGAGCCCGCGCCGGTCGTTCCCTTCGAGGAGGAGCCTGACCAGAAAGCGTTCGCCTTCACGCTCCTTCCACTCGATCTCGAGCCGCCGTTCCGGTTCGTGCTCCAGCAGCAACAGGTTCGGGCAGTCGGCGCGGTGGATGCTCACGCCTCGGCCGCGCGTTACATAACCAGTCACCGCATCACCCGGCACCGGCTGGCAGCATTGCGCGTAGCGGACCATCAGCCCATCGACACCCTGGATCCGGACGCCGCGCGGAACGCCGCGGACACGGTCGACGATCTTCTCGATGACGCCCTGCTCCGGCGGCGTCTCGTGTGCGGCGGCGACATCGGGATAGAGCAGCCGAAGCACGCGCGAAATATCGATGTCGCCCTGGCCTAACGACGCGAGCAGGTGCTGCGAATCCGTGAGGCCGAGTTCCTTCGCCGCGCCGACGAGCATCGCGTCGTCCGGCTTGTCGAGTTTACGGCGGCGTACTTCGCGATCGAGCATGTCGCGCCCGAGCTTGGTCGACGACGTCTGCTCTTCGTGCCGGAGCCACTGCCTGATCTTGTGGCGCGCGCGGCCCGTCCGGACGTGTGCGAGCCAATCGCGACTCGCCTTCTTGAGCGGGCTTCGAAGAATCTCGACGGTGTCGGAGTTCTTCAGCTCCCGCGACAGCGGCGCGATCTTGCCGTTGATCTTCGCGCCGGCGATGTGGAGGCCGAGCTCCGTGTGCACCGCAAACGCGAAGTCGATGGACGTCGCGCCCTTCGGGAGCTGGATGACGTCGCCGGTGGGCGTGAACACGAAGATCTCGTCCTGATAGAGATCCAGCTTCAGGAATTCGAGGAACTCGTCGGGGGTCTTGGCGTCCAGCTGCAGCTCGAGCACCTGACGGAACCAGATCAGGTGGCGGTCGAGCTCCTCCGAGCTCTTGTCGGTGCCCTTGTACAGCCAGTGCGCGGCGATCCCGTACTCGGCGGTGCGGTGCATCCCGCGCGTCCGGATCTGAATCTCGAAGAGATGGCGCCCAGGACCGAAGATCGTCGTATGCAGCGATTGATAGCCGTTGGACTTCGGCTGCGCGATGTAGTCCTTGATCCGCTCCTGCACCGCGGTCCAGCCGTCATGGATCACGCCTAACGCATGGTAGCAGTCGGGGACGGAATCGACGAGGACGCGGATCGCGAGCAGGTCGAAGATTTCCTCGTACGGCTTGTCGCGCTGCTTCATCTTCTTGTAGATCGACCAGAGGTGCTTCGGCCGGCCGGTCACCTCGACGTTCTTGATTCCCGCCCGCTTCAACTCGCTTTCCAGCGGTTCGCGCAGCCTGGCGATCAGTGTCTCGCGCTCGCCGCGCTTCTGCGCGACCAGCTTCGCCAGCTTCTTGTACTCCTCGGTCTCGATGTGCTTGAACGCGAGATCCTCGAGCTCCCATCGGACGCGCGCCATTCCGAAACGGTGCGCGAGCGGCGCGTAGAGGTCCCGCGTCTCGAGGGCGATGCGCACCCGCTTCTCGGGCGGGAGGTGCTCGAGCGTCCGCATGTTGTGGAGACGGTCGGCAAGCTTGATCAGGATGACCCGTGCATCCTTGGCGATCGACAGCAGCAGCTTGCGGTAGTTCTCGACCTGCCGTTCCTGCGAGGTACCGAACGGCAGGCTCGCGATCTTCGTCAGCCCGTCGACGATCGCCGCGATCTCCGCGCCGAACTCACGCTCGACGTCCGCAACCGTGATCGCCGTGTCCTCGACAACGTCGTGAATCAGGCCGCTCGCGACGGTCACCGTATCGAGTTGCAGCTCGGCAAGGATCTTCGCGACCTCGACGCAGTGCGTGACGTACGGCTCGCCCGAGCGGCGCGTCTGTCCGAAATGCGCCTTCTCGCTGAAGCGGTACGCACGAGCGAGCAGTTCGCGGTCGAGCCGCTCCGGCAGCTCCGCGGCCGGTCCCCATCCGGGAATCGTCAGGTCCCTCACCGGCACTGTCACAGCATTCCCGCCTGCGCGAAGCTGGTGTAGCGCCCGCGCCCGATGATCACATGGTCATGCACCGGAATGTCGAGGAGCCTGCCTGCGGCGACGAGTTGCTCCGTCACCATGCGGTCATCGCTCGACGGCGTCGGATCCCCGCTCGGGTGGTTGTGCACGAGGATGATCGCTGCCGCGCGCTCCGCGATCGCCTCGCGGAACACCTCGCGCGGATGCACCAGCGAGGAGTTCAGGATGCCGCGCGTGACGGTGATGTCACGCTCCATCCGGTGTTGCGCATCGAGCACCGCCACGTGAAACTCCTCCACGGGTAAGTCTTCCAGCCTCGGCGAAAAAACGGCATACACATCCGCCGGCGATCGCACCGGTGCGCCTTCGTCGCGCAGCTCGCTCGCCATCCGCCGGCCCAACTCTAACGCTGCGTGCACGGCGACGGTTCTCGCCGTCCCGATTCCGCCGTGCGTCGTCAGCGCGGCGACAGGCTGGGCGCTGATTCGTCGCAGCGATCCTCCTGCCGAGGCGAGCACGTCCTGCGCCACATGCAGCGCCGACCGGCCCCGCGATCCGCTCCCGAGTACGATCGCCAGCAACTCGGCGGAGCTCAGCGCCTGGGCGCCGAGGTGCTTCAGCCGCTCGCGCGGACGGTCGAACTGCGGCAGCTCTCGGAGTGATAACGTTTCTTGCACGCTCGCTCAAGGACAAGAGGAGGGTATCACAAAGATGATACCGCCAGCGGAGAACATCGTGCCCCGAACTTGGCGCGCCGGGGCGCCTCTCCCGTCATCATCCGCCCGCACATTGACCCGCATCCCCGCAAACACGGACGGCGGCCACCCCGTGGCCGCCGTCCGTGCGAATCCAGCCGCATGTCGCTGATTTTGCCTCGTTTCGCCGAAGGCTCCAGCGAGCACGCCGTGCGCTGTACCGCCGCTACACCCGTGCGCCGTGGCATTTCTTGAACTTCTTTCCTGAACCGCAGGGACACGGATCGTTTCGCCCAACCGACTCCCAGTCCGGGCCTTTTCCATTCCCCTTCCCGTTTCCGTCGGTTCCGCCACTCATCCCCGTGCCTAACGAGCTGAGTGGACGCGCACGTCCGGAGCCGACGATCAACGGATCCTGCCGCGCGACGACTTCGTCAGCCGGCGCCTCACCAGGTCCGACGTCGAGCGTCTCCTCGGTGCCGGTCGGTTCGTCCGGCTCGTTGATGTCCCGAAGGACTCCCATCGCGTCATAACGCTTTGTCGGTGCGCGCGGCGGCGGTGGCGGCATCGGCGGGGGAGCCTCCTGAATGACGATCTGCATCTTCAGGAGCCGTTCAGTGAAGGTGTGATAGATGTCCGCCATGAGCTCGACGAACATCGAGTACGCCTCCTCCTTGTATTCGACGAGCGGATCCTTCTGTCCCCACGACCGGTAGCCGATCGCATTGCGAAGCTGATCGAGATCGTGCAGATGGTCCTTCCACTTCTCATCGAGCACGCTCAGCATCACGAAGCGCAGGAAATCGTTCGAGTGCGGCGCAACCGAGACGAGCTTTTCCTCGAACGCCTTCCGTCCCGCGCCGAGCGTCGCGTCGACTGCGCTCTCGCGGTCGCTCGGCGCCGTCTCCGGGTTCGCGAACTCCGGGACGACGAGCATGTAGTGCATCAGGAGATCCTGATTCAACAGCTCCACGTCCCAGATGCCATCTTCCTTCGCCAGGGCGATCGCGTCCTCGACGCGCTTGCGCAACGCCTTGTCGAACATCGTCTGCGCTTCGCCCTTCAGCTCCTCGCCCCCTTCGAGCGCGAACGACCGCAGCGAGTAGATCACCTCTCGCTGCTGATTCATCACGTCGTCGTATTCCAGGAGCCGCTTGCGGCTCTGGAAGTTCTGCAGCTCGACGCGCTTCTGCGCCTGCTCGATCGACCGCGTGATCAGCGGGTGCGTGAGGACGTCTCCCTCCTGCGCGCCCATCCGGTCCATCAGCTTGGCGATCCGTTCCGACCCGAAGAGACGCATCAGGTCGTCCTCGAGCGAGAGGAAGAACTGCGATGCGCCTGGATCTCCCTGGCGACCGGCGCGACCGCGCAGCTGGCGGTCGATGCGTCGTGACTCGTGCCGCTCCGAACCGATGATATGAAGGCCGCCGATCTCGATGACTTCGACGTCCTTGCCCTCGGCATCCTTCATCGTCGATGGCGCCGATTCACGGACGCCTTCGCCGAGCTTGATGTCGGTTCCGCGGCCGGCCATGTTCGTCGCGATCGTGATCCCGCCGCGCCGGCCAGCCTCGGCGACGATCTCGGCTTCGCGCTGGTGGTACTTCGCGTTCAGGACGTTAGGCTTGAGGCCTTCGCGCTTGAACAGCCGGTCGAGAGTTTCCGAGACCTCGACGCTCACCGTTCCGATCAGCACCGGAAAGCCTAACGTGTTGAGCCGCTTGGCCTCCTCGACGATTGCGTTGTACTTCTCGCGCCGCGTCTTGAAGACGAGGTCGTTGCGGTCCTCGCGGATGATCGGCTTGTTCGTCGGGACGACCGCGACTTCCAGCTTGTAGATCTGGAAGAACTCGGCCTCCTCCGTCTCGGCGGTTCCGGTCATCCCCGCGAGCTTGTCGTACATGCGGAAGTAGTTCTGGATCGTGACAGTGGCGAGCGTCTGCGTCTCGCCCTTCACCTGAACGCCTTCCTTCGCCTCCACGGCCTGGTGCAGTCCCTCCGACCAGCGCCGCCCTGGCATCGTGCGTCCGGTGAACTCGTCGACGATGAGGACCTGCCCTTCCTGGACGACGTAGTTGACGTCCTTCTCGTACAGGGCATGCGCGCGCAGGAGCTGGTGCACGATGTTGAGCTTCTCGCTCTTCATCGCGTAATCGAGTTCGATCTCCCGCTTGCGCTGCAGTCGCTCGGCGGCCGACATGGTCGTGTCCCGTTCGGCGCGATGCACCGCATCCGAGATGTCCGGCAGGATGAACGCCTCCGGATCTTCCGGCGACATGTAATCCGCGCCGCGATCGGTGAGGTGCACGCTGTGCCCGCGCTCGTCGAGCACGAACAGCATCTGATCCTCGAGGTCGGCGAACTGCTGCTTGCTCGCGGACATCTTCCGGTCGGCGATGTGGTCGAGCTCCATGCGCTGGATGAGCGCCTTTACCCCGGTCTCCTGCATGACCTTGAGCAGCCGCTTGTTCCGCGGAGAGCCCAACCGCGCCTGATAGAACGCCAGCGCTGCGGCGGAGTTGTCGCCCGCCTCGAGCGCGCGCTCGCCCTCGGCTACCAGGTTGTTGACGAGCTCCGTCTGCTTGCGAACGAGCCGCTCGACCGCGGCGTTGTGCTCGCGGTACTGGAGGTCGTTCTCCCCCCCGACCGGCCCGGAGATGATCAGTGGCGTCCGCGCTTCGTCGATGAGTACCGAGTCCACTTCGTCGACGATCGCGTAGTTGTGCCCGCGCTGCACTCGCTGGTCGAGCGACGGCACCATGTTGTCGCGCAGATAGTCGAAGCCGAACT
>JAICUE010000374.1 GCA_025936015.1 Gemmatimonadaceae bacterium | reverse complement strand
GCCGCGTGCTCCTTGAACGCCGCCATCGAGCACATGATCCCGTTGTGCATGAAGGTCGGCATGCTCCACTTGATCGTCTCCTCGACGGCCGGACACGCGGTGTGGACGATCTCGCGGAGGTGCGTGAGGATCGGCTTCGCGAAGTCGGCGGACTTCGCGATGTATGCATCGACGCGGGGGTCCTTCGTGCCCATCTCGCTCCGGCGCTCGCGCGCGACCCAGGGGATGTCCGCCCGAAGTTAACGCTGCCCGACCCCGTCGACTACCGCGATCACTGCGTGATGACGCCGAAATACCGCGCCATCCAGTACGGGAGGATGTAGTCGACGCCCGGGGTCTCGATGGTGCCCGCGCCGCCCCCGGCAAGCTGGAACGGATTCCGCTGCCAGAGGAAATCGGTGGTGTACCGATCGTTCACCGGGATCGGCGCGCAGGCGTACTGTCCGCATGCGGGATACTTGCCGGTGTTATCGACGTAGTAATCGCGCCGCGGGCGCAGCAACCAGAGCGAGAGCAGGTTCACCGTCTCTGCATCGCGCGCCGGATCGGCGCCGAGCAGCCCGCGCTCGATCATGTTGAAGTGCGCGTTCTGGTGCGACCCCGTACAGCCCCGTAGTACAGCAAACGCCTGCAGGTAGAGGGTGCGAAACGCGCCCGGCTCCTCGAGACGGATCAGATTATAGAGATTGATGTGATCGAGGTTGAATTTGTAGTAGCTCCCGTAGGGATCCTGGCATTCGGTCTGGATTGGTGCCTGCACGGACGCGGCATTCGCGGCGCGGAATGCCTGGTACGTCGCCGTCCAGCGGTTCGGATCGACGCGTCGCCCGACCTGGAGAAAGCTGAGCTGCTGGTCGGGACGCTGGACGAACGTGGTGCTGTACGAACCGTCAGGCATCTTCACCGACCACGCATTGGCGACGAGGTTCGCGAGCAGGCGATCGACATCCCGCCGGATCTCGCCGCGCAGTCGGCCGTTAGGCAGCATGTCGTAGGCAACGCCGAGCCCGAAAAAGACGCCGGAGTATTGATCGCGCGACGTGCCGCCGAGCCACGCATACGCCTGCTTCTGGTAGCTCGATTCGTATATTCCCTCGCTCGCTTCCTCGGCGAGGATCGCGTTCGCGTACGGCGAGCTGCGTGGAATGAGAAAGCGGGCGAGAACGTCCGATTGGGTGACGTCGATGAGCGCGGTGACGCCGTGGAGCGCCTTTGTCGCGTTGGCCAATGCGTCGGCGGACCCGGTCACGGCGTAGCGCGTCGCTTCCGCGGCCAGGTAGTGGCCGGTCCAGATCGCGTTGTCGGCGGCCTGCGTGTAGCCGGAGGGCGCGAGCGTCATGAAGTCGGGCGAGGTCGAGTCGCCGGTGACGAAGCGCGGATTGAGCAGCGTCAGATACGGCCAGTGGCGCTGCTGGATGATCTGCGAAATCGCGACCGCGTCGGCTTCCGTCGGCGCAGCCCCGATCGCCGTCGATGGCCGCTGCGCGAGGGGCGCGAGGAGGGCGACGTCGCGAGCGCACGCGCTGAGGATAGTGGTCGCCGTGATCGTGAGCGCGAGCGTCAGCTTTCGCATGGTACGCCTCGAGGTGACCGGATGGAGTCACCTGTCGCACCTAGCGGGCCACCGTGTTATGGCCTAGGTCGCCTTCTTGATCTGGTAGAGGCGTTCCCTGGCGAGGCGCCGCCCGGTCGGGGTCGCGGCGAGGCCGCCGCCGGCGGTTTCGCGATAGCGGACATCCATCGAGTCGCCGATCTCGCCCATCACGTCGATCACTTCATCGACCGGGATGGCGAAGGTGATGCCGGCGAGTGCCATCTCGATCCCGGCCAGCGCGATCGCCGAACCGGTCGCATTGCGGAAGACACAAGGAAGCTCGACGAGGCCGCCTAACGGGTCGCAGACCAGGCCTAACGTTCCCTGCATCGCCAGGGCGACGGCATGGCCGCACTGTGCCGGCGTGCCGCCGAGCATCTCGGTCGCCGCGCCGGCCGCCATCGCGGCGCCGCTGCCCGTTTCCGCCTGACAGCCGCCTTCGGCGCCGGAGAGCGACGCGCGTTCGGCGATGACGGCACCGATCAGGGCCGCGCAGGCGAGCGCGTCGATGACCTTGTCGTCGTCGAAGCCGCGCGCGTCCGCCAGCCCGGTGAGGACGGCGGGGAGAACGCCGGCGCCGCCGGCGGTCGGCGCGGCGACGATGACTCCCATCGCCGCGTTCACCTCCTGAACGGCCAGCGCCCGAGCGAGGATGTCGCGGAACGGGGTACCGGCGAGCGGGCCTGACGGTCCGGTGCGGAGCTTCGCGGCATCGCCGCCAACGAGGCCGGAGGCCGAGTAAAGATCGCCGACGAGTCCCTGCTTGACGGCACCGCGCATCACCACGAGCGCGCGGCCTAACGTTGCGCGAATATCGGCGACGGGGCGGCCGCTGTCCTCCGACTCGGCCGCGAGGGCGACGGCGGAGAGCGTCATCTTTCGCTCCTCCGCGGTGCGGATTGCTTCGGCGAGCGACTTGAACATGTCAGTGACGCGCCGTCAGGCGCTGACCTTGTCGAGGCGGAACGCCCACTTCACCCATGAGAGCGCGCGGATGCGGTCGCGGAGGTTCGTGCTCGGCATCTCGTCCACCTCGATCACCATGAATGCGTCGCCGCCGCGCGCCTTCCGCGTCAGCTTGAGCGTCGCGATGTTGATGTTGTCCTCGGCGAGCAGCGTCGCGATGCGCGCGACGGAGCCTTTCACGTCTTCGGCGACGAGGACGACGGTGTTGTAGTTGCCGGTCACCTCGACGGGGTACCCGTCGATCTCGGTGATCAGCACGCGGCCAGCGCCGAGCGAGGATCCGACCAGTGTCGCCGAACGATCGCCCCGCTGGATCGTGATGCGCGTGGTGTTCGGGTGGACGGCCGCTTCCTCGCCTAACGTCGTCTTCTCGAACTTGTAGTCGAGACCCTCGCGCTCGGCGATCTCGAGGGCGGTGCGGATGCGATCGTCGTCCGGGGAGAAGCCCATCAGTCCGGCGACGATCGCCTTGTCGGTGCCGTGTCCTTCACCGGTGCGGGCGAAGGAGCCGTGCAGCTCGATCCGCGCGGTCTCAGGCGTGCCGCCGACGAGGCAGCGCGCGAGCAGCCCGATCCGGCACGCGCCCGCGGTGTGCGACGAGCTCGGCCCGACCATCACGGGGCCGATGATGTCCAGAAGGCTTACCACCGGGCGGGCTCAAACACGGCGAGGGGAGATGAGAGAGACTCCGAATCAGAGACGAGGGAAGAAGCGCTGCGGCTGAGACTACGTCAACCATCGCGTCAGCGACGGCGTTCAGCCGGCGGCGGCGAACGGGGTACGGCTGGAGAGCCGGCGGGTGATGGCGCGCTGCAACAGCGGGCGAAGATAATGACCGGTGTGCGAGGCCTCGTTCTGCGCGACGTCCTCCGGCGTGCCGACGGCGACGATC
>JAICUE010000083.1 GCA_025936015.1 Gemmatimonadaceae bacterium | reverse complement strand
TCCTCGGCCGGGAGCTGCAGCAGCTCGCCGTCGACGTTAGGCGCGTCTTCGGTCCAGTATGCCTCGACGCCGAATGTGACCGGGAGCGACCAGGCGGTGACGTCGTAGAACTCGTAGTCCTCGCGCGCGGCGTTCGCGCCGCGGCGGATATTCCGCTCGTAGCGCGCGAGCTGCGCCCGGACGAACGACGAGTCGAAGCCAGCGTCAGGCTCGAGCACCGCCTTCGCCGCGCGGCCCTGCGGCTGGGCGAGGTCGATGACGTACGCGCCGGCGTCGAATCGGTGCGGCCCGATTGCGTCGTCGTAGTACGCGTGCGCCGCCGGAGAGGTGAATCCGCTCTTCACTCGCCGCACCTCGATCCCGCTCCGCAGCAGCGTCGCGACCAGCTCGGCGGCGCGCCCCGGGTCGCGTCCGGGCACGAGCACGACGCGCTTCATCTTCTCCGTGCGCCCGGCGGTGATCGCGTCCTGGCGGAAGGCGAGGTAGTCCCGCACCCGCGCGGCGCGACGCGATGACGTCGTCTCGATCGTCGCGATCGCCGTCGTGAAGTGCTTCGCGATCCCGTCGCGGAAGGAAACGATCGAGCCGTCATCGCGCCGCCAGAGAATGCCTTTCCATCCGCCGCCGTCGGTTTCGTACGTCATCCCGATCGCGCCAGTCAGCGATGGCCAGCTGTCCCAGTAGAACGGACCGAACAGGTCGAAGATGTCGCGCGAGTAGTACATCCAGCCGTACTTGTCGAACGCGGCCGCATTCGCCTTCCCGTAGATCTCCATCCAGTCGGAGAAGTTCTGCGGGAAGATCTGGTTGACCTGCGCTGCCGTCGGCGGGAAGAAGTAGGTGCCGACCTGCCCGTGCTGGTCGATCGCGACCATCGGATGCCAGCGCAGCATCGCGCGCACGAGAGCCTGTGCCTCGCGCTGCGTCGTCGTCATCACGTCGCGGTTCATGTCGAACCGGTAGTGATTGTATCGGCCGTAGATGCTCCACGGCTCGTCCTTCTCCATCGAGAACGGATCGGGCGTGCCGACGCTGATCGAGTTGTACCAGACGGTGAATCGCTCGTGACCGTCCGGGTTCGTGCTCGGGTTGAGGACGATGATCGTGTTCTTCAACATCTCGAGCGTCGCCGGTTCCTCGCTCGCCGCGAACTGATACAGCGTCTGCATCGCCGCCTCGAACCCGGGCGACTCGTTCCCGTGAACGCTCTCGTTGACCATCACCACCGCCGGCGTCCGCGCCGCGATCGCATCGAGCTCCGACTGCGCCACGCCGCGAGGATCGCCGAGCTTATCGAGATCCTGCCGGATCGCGTCGAGCCGCGCGATGTTCTCCGGCGACGAGATGAGATAGAGCCGCATCGTCCGCCGCTCGTAGCTCGACCCGATCTCCTCCACGCGCACGCGATCCTTCGCCGCCGCGGCGATCGCCAGCAGCACCTTCTCCTGCTGCGCGAACTGCGTGTTCATCTCGCCGACGTTGTAGCCGAGGATCGACTCCGGCCGGGGAATCCCGGCACGGTATGGCCCGCGCGCATAGAACGAGAAATTCCGATCGTCGCGGATCGAGTCGAGCGCAACTGCCTGCTGGCCCCGAGCGAGCGCCGGCGCGGCCAGCGACAGCGCGGCGAGGATGACCGACCAACGCGGAAGCAACGTGCGAATCATTCTGAATGGGGAAAGGTTGAGCCCAAGCTGTCCGCCAGCGGCGCAGTGGTCAACATGCCGCCCTGTAAACAATTCGTGGACGCCGCGTGACGCGTCGCGGGGCCGGGGGAGTTCGCACGAGAACAAAGCGACAGCGGCTGGTTCGCCTAACGGCGACTGCGACGGATGGCGGCGACTGCGACGGATGGCGGCGACTGCGACGGATGGCGGCTCGGGGCGTTGGCGGCTCGTGCTCTGACTGGCCGCGTACAGCTTTGTCCGGGGAGGAAAAAGAGCAAGGAAGAGTATGAAGGGACAGCCAACCTCAAAGCCACTAGTCGCGCGGTCGAACTGCCCGGGGCAAGCCATGCGAGGTGATCTCGCCCCGCTTGCCCAAAGCTGTTCAGGCTCGACAGGTAGAAGCCCTGCACGAGGACGTCTCTCAAACTCCTGGTACTCTTTTTCCTCCCAGCCAAAGCTGTACGAGGCCAAACGGACGACAGCCGTGAACGCCCCGAGCCGCCGTTCCCCCGCGGTCATTACAGGCGAGGGCCGTTCGCCGAGTCGTTACACAGCAGAGCCGCCACACGCCGCCGTCCGCGCAGTCCCACAACAGCGCCCCGCACGCCGCCTCTCCCCGACGTGCGCGTTTGACGCCCCGCGATGCTGATGTCACATTCGCCGCTCCTCGCAAACCCAGGCTCCACAACGATGAAAGCTCCGGTCTCCGCGGTCGCGCTCCTCCTCCTCCTCCTCGGCTCGGCGTGCCGAACGTCAGCCACGATCCCGGTTCCGATCGCCACCGCTCCGCGCTCGGCGCTGCACGGGTCGCTCGTCATCGTCGGCGGCGGCCCGCGGCCGCCCGAGATCCGTCAGCGATTCGTCGACCATGCCGGCGGGGCGGGAGGCGCGAATGTCATCGTCTTCGCGATGGCGAGTGAGGAGTGCAAGGAGGGCGGAGACGAAGAGGTCGCGGCGCTGCGGGCGATGGGCGTCGACGCCGAGAGCCGCTGCCTGACGCGCGTCGAGGCGGATGCGGATTCCAATGTCGCACGCGTGGCGAAGGCGACCGGAATCTGGTTCGGCGGCGGCGACCAGGCGCGGCTCACCGGCGTGCTCCGCGGGACGCGCGTCGAGGAAATGATGCACCGGCGCTTCGATGCCGGCGCGGTCGTCGGCGGGACCTCGGCGGGTGCGGCGGTGATGTCCGCAGTCATGCTCACCGGCGACGAGCGCCGCCGCGGCGGCGACCGGCTTCCCACCGACTCGAGCGATGCGTACCTCACCATCGCCCGCGACAACGTCGTCACGGTCCCCGGCTTCGGGTTCATCACCAACGCGGTCGTCGATCAGCACTTCTTCCGTCGCAAGCGCCACAACCGCCTGATCAGCGTCGTGCTCGAGCATCCTGACCTGATCGGCGTCGGGATCGACGAGTCCACCGCGCTGGTGGTCGATTCGGTCGGGAAGTGGAGCGTGATCGGCGCCAGCGCCGCGATCGTCTACGATGCGCGGCATGCCGCGATCACTCCCGTTGGCGCGAAGATCCTCGGCGCCGCCGGGATCAGCGTCGACGTCCTGCCGTCAGGGAGCAGCTACGACCCGTTCACCACCCGCGCCGTCCTGCCGTGACTGACCGTCAGGCCTAACGCTGTACCAGCGCGAGCGGCCTGGCGGTCGCCGCTAGAACTCGAGCTGCGTCCCGAGCTCGACGACGCGGTTCGGCGGGATGTTGAAGAACTCCGTCGCCGACCGGGCGTTGCGCGACATCAGGACGAACAGCTTCTTCCGCCATTGCATCATCCCGCCCTTGGATCGCGGGATGAGCCGCTCGCGGCCGAGGTAGAAGCTCGTCTCCTGCGGTCGCGCCCGCAGTCCCGCCTCGGCCGCGCAGATGAGAATCTCTTCGACGTCGGGTGATTCCATGAAGCCGTACCGCGCGCGCAGCCGGAAAAACCCCTGGCCCAGGCCCTCGAGTGTGACGCGTTCGTCCCCGGGAATCTCCGGCACTTCCTCCGACTGCACCGACATCAGCACCACCTGCTGGTGGAGCACCTTGTTGTGCTTCACATGATGGAGCAGCACGACCGGCGCGCCGTCCGCGGATGACGTCATGAACACCGCGGTGCCCGGGACGCGCGGCGGCTTGCGGCGCTCGACATCCTCGAGAAAGAGGCTCAATGGCAGCGAGCCGCGCTGCAGCAGCTCGCCGAGCTGTTTTCGACCGAGCTTCCAGGTGCTCATCAACGTGTAGATCACGATCGCGATCACCAGCGGCACCCAGCCTCCGAACTCGACTTTCACCGCGTTCGCGACGAGGAACGCGATGTCGACGAGGAGGAAGAGCGTCGTCAGCGCACCGACGGCCAGCCTGGACCAGCCCCACCGCGAGCGTGCCACGACCGCATAGAGAATCGACGTGATCGCCATCGTCCCGGTCACCGCGATCCCGTACGCCGCGGCGAGCGCACTCGAGCTGCGGAAGGCGAGAACGAGGACGAGGCACCCGACCATCAGTGCCGCGTTGACCTCGGGGATGTACACCTGCCCGACTTCCTTCCGCGAGGTGTGGATGATCTGCACGCGAGGCGAGTAGCCGAGCTGCACGCTTTGCTGGGTCAGCGAGAACGCACCGGAGATCAATGCCTGCGACGCGATGATCGCCGCCATCGTGGCGAGAATGACCATCGGGATCAACAGCGGCTTCGGGGTCAGCATGTAGAACGGATTCGCCGCGGCCGCGATCCCCCCGCGCAGCACGAGCGCGCCCTGCCCGAAATAGTTGAGGAGCAGGCATGGCAGCGCGATCGCGAACCACGCGAGCCGGATCGGACGCTTGCCGAAATGTCCCATGTCGGCGTAGAGCGCTTCGGCCCCGGTCACCGCGAGCACGACGGCGCCGAGGACGAAGAAGGCGCGGAGGTTGTGCTCGAAGAAGAAACTGACCGCGTACCACGGGTTGATCGCCGCGAGCACAGCCGGGTTGCTGACGAGCTCGCGCACGCCGAGTGCGCCGATCGAGAGAAACCAGATCAGCATCACCGGTCCGAACGTCCCGCCGACGCGTCCGGTGCCGAGTTTCTGCAGCATGAACAGCCCGAACAGGATCACGAGCGTCAGCGGCACGACCCAGTGCGCGAACGCCGGGGTCGCGACTTCGATGCCTTCGACTGCTGACAGCACGGACACGGCGGGGGTGATGATCCCGTCACCGTAGAGCAGAGCCGCGCCGAACAGCCCGAGCGCGACGAGCAGGGCGCGCGTCTTCGAGTCGGCGGTCCGGTGGGTTCGCTGGAGGAGGAGGGCGAGGAGGGCGAGGATGCCACCCTCGCCGCGATTGTCCGCCTTCATGATGAAGACGATGTATTTCACGCTGACGACGAGAATCAGCGACCAGACGATCAGGGAGAGAATCCCGTGGACGTTGGCCTCGTTGACGGCGAGCCCGTATTCCGGCTTGAAGCACTCGCGCACCGCGTACAGCGGGCTTGTCCCGATGTCACCATAGACGACGCCGAGCGCCGTTAGGCCTAATAAGGCAAGCCGGCGGCCGGTCGGCCGGCCTTCGACGTGCGGCCGCAGCGCGAAGCTGCTGCGCGGTGTCGCCCCGCCGGCGGCGGAATGTTCGGGGTCAGCGGGGGACGCCGCCGCGGTTGTTGCGGGCGGCGCGCCTGGTTCCGGTGCTGCGGGTGTCGTTGCTGTATCGGTCACTGGCGTCGCCGCTGGCCTTCGCGCGCGGCGGGCGCATCGTTGTTCATGAAGTGCACTGCTCGATCACACCGTGAAGACTTCTGGCACAACACAAAGGCACGGACGAACGCGCATACGAGACCGCTGACGCGTAGGCCGTGCCGTGGCTCACGAAATCTACCGCCGCGCCCGCCGTGGTGCAGGCTGGCTGTTGCCAGGATATGGGCACGACGCTTGCCCTTGAAGGGTCCACGGAAGCAGCGCCGTGGGGCGCTGGCTGGTGACGGATACCACGTACGTGACTCATGACGGAGAATCCAATGAACAACGACAAGGATCTTACCCAGCGCGGTGCGGAGAACGAAGTGAAGGGCAAGGCCCGCGAAGCCAAGGGCGCGATTCGCGACAACGTCGGCGATCTCACTGGCAATCAGAGCCAGGAGCTCAAGGGCAAAGGCGAGCGCCTCGCCGGCAAGGCCCAGCAGAAGGTGGGAGAAGCGCAGCGGAAGCTCGACGAGAACGTCTGAGCCCCTTCTCCGAAAGGAAGCGACGGGCGGCGAAGCGATGCTTCGCCGCCCGTCGCGTTTTTCATGCGCACGATCAACATCACCTAACGTGTCGTTCACCAACGCGTAATCTTCGCGACACGATGGCGTAACAGCAGGCTCCTATCGTCCCGGTGAGGGTTGGTTCACTTCACTCACCGGAGGGCGCGATGCTCGAGCAACTGCCGGAGACGGGAGCGCAGCGGAAGAAATCGGCGTGGGGCGGAGTCGTCAGTATCGCGGTCCACGTGGCGATCATCGGTGTCGTCGTCGCCGCGACCGCGAAGGCGACACCCGTGCCGATGTTCGTGCATGATCACACGACGCCTGTTCGCCTCGCGCCGCCGCCGAGCCACGGGGCGACGGACCGCGACACTCGCCGGGGGCAGCCGGCCGGCGACCCGCCGCCGGCCGTCCCGGCCGTCCCGGCGGTGCCAACGGTTCCGTCGTTCGACATTCCGTCCACCGTCCTGCCACCTCTTCCGGCCACCGGCGCCGCCACCCCCGCCGCCGGCAGCGACAGCTCGCTCCTCTCGGCGATCGGCGCGGAGCTGCCTAACGGTGGGGTGCGGGTGAGCGGCGCGGGCGCCGGCGTCGCCGGCGACGCGGTCGTCGACTCACCGGTCCGTACCCTCGTCGATCGCACCCCCCGCTATCCCGCGATGCTCCGCGACGCCGGGATCACCGGCACCGTCCTGGTGCGCTTCGTCATCGACACCCTCGGCCGCGTCGAACCATCGTCAGTCCGCGTCCTCGACTCGAGTCACGAGCTCTTCACCAAGGCCGTCGTCGCCGCGCTTCGCGAGTCGCGGTTCACGCCGGGCGAGGTCGCCGGTCGCCGCGTCCGTACCCTCGTCGAGCGGTCGTTCCGCTTCGACATCGCCCGTGGTGCGCAATGAGCGCCGCGACGCACGGCCGCGGCGTAGTCGCCGAGCCTAACGTGACGCCGATGATCGACGTGCTGCTGGTCTTGCTGGTCAGCTTCCTCGTCGCGCTGCCGCTCTCGCGGCGAACAATGGACGCGCAGCTGCCGCAGCCGTCATCGGGGATCGACGGCGTACCGTCCATCTCGCTGACGGTGCGCGCAGTCCATGGTTTCCTGTTGAATGGCGAGTCGCTCGATGATGAGCGATCGCTCGTTGCCAGGCTTCGCGAGGTCTACAGGAACCGTCCTGATAGAACGATCTTCGTCGGCGCCGAACCGGGGGTGCGCTACGAGTCCGTGATCGCGGCGATGGATGCGGCCCGGGGCGCCGGCGTGAAGGTCATCGGCGTGACACCCGGAAACCGTAAACCCTGACCCTGCCCTCCACGGAGCCGCGCCTGCCTAACGCTGCCGGCTAGTCCTTCCGCACCGCCCTGGCCGCCGAATCGGCGCGGTCGCGGCGGTCGCGGTCGGCACGCATCTCGGCGAACTCCCGGCGCTGCTTGGCATCGAGCACGCCCTCGATGCGACGCGTCGTCGAGTCGCTCACCGCGGCCATCGCCGCTTTCACCGGGGCCTGGATCGAGTCCATCGCCACACGCTTCGCGTCGAGGATCGAATCGACCTTCGCCCGCTGCACCGGAGTCAGCTCGAGCCGGTCGGCGAAGCGCTTCCGCAGCTCGCTTCGCGTGAAGTAGCGCGCGCACGCGTCGTCGCGGGCGAACACCCGGTCGGCGGTGAAGCCGAGCACGCCGCCGACGAGCAGCGCACCGAGGACGAAGGCGAGCGCGAGGCTCCGGGTCGAACGCGGGCTGTGCATCAGTGCTCCAGCAGCATGCGGACGGTCACGTCAGCGCCGGCCGTCGGTGTCGCCGATGCCTCGGGGACGGTGAACTGCTCCTCGGCGATCGCACCGTAAGCGACCGCCGCTTCCTCGTGGCGCATCTGCGTCAGCGCGAGCGAGGCCGCGGCGAGCAGCAGCGCGGCAGCGATCGCCGCCGGACGCGTCCACGACGCGAGCACGCTCCACGGCGAGCTTCGTTCCTCGGCGATGCCACGCATGATCCGCTGCTCGAGACCGTTCCAGTACTCCGCCGCCTCACCGCCGTCAGGCAGGAGCAGCGGCCGCAGCGCATCGCCGATCTCGCGATCGGGGCGGTCGTCCGGAAACTGAAGCTCGTTGTCGCTCATCGCGTGTTCCTCAGGTCGTCGAGCGCGCGGCGCATCAGCGTCCGCGCATGGTGCAGGTCCGATCGTGCCGTTCCCTCCGGCATTTCGAGCATGTCGCCGATCTCCGCATGGCGATAGCCCTCGATGTCGTGAAGGACGAGTACCGCGCGTTGCCGCGCGGGCAGTGCCGCAAGTGCGTCCTGCAACCGCGACTTCAGTTCAGCGCTTTCCGCCGGGTCGCGGAAGGGGAGCGCCGCACTCGCCGGAATCTCCTCCGTGACGCGGACCCGCCGCCGCCGCACCAGGTCGAGCGCGGCGTTCGCGACGATCCGCGCCAGCCATGCCCCGAACGGATACGCCGCGTCGAACCGGCCGAGCGCGCGGTACGCATGGAGAAACGCATCCTGCACCGCGTCCTCGGCGTCCTCATGCTCGATCGTGATCGCCCGCGCGACGGCGTACGCCCGCCGCTGATGCAGACGCACGAGCGCCCCGAACGCTGCATCGTCGCCATGCCGCGCTGCGTCGACCAGTGCGCTGTCGTCGATTCGCGGTTCCGCGGCGGCCGGCCGCGTCCGGTCACGCTCGGTGCGAGCGGCGACGCGTAAGGCGCTGTCGCGCACCGACGCATCGCGCCGAGTGTTCTCGCTCTCCTGCGGCAGCGGCGCGGGCCGCGCGGTCACATCCGGTTCCTCGTCACGCCACATATACGCGCCTCGGCGCAGCCGCGTTGAGCGGCCGGGAAGTGCGTTGGCGGCTGACGCCGAACGTCAGGCCGCGACCCCCGCCAGCCCGATCGACGGAGCGACCCCGCGCATCGCCTCGATCACGAAGGCGATGTGCTCGTCCAGCGGGACACCCAGCTCCGCCGCGCCATTGATCACGTCGTCGCGGTTGACCCCGCGCGCGAATCCCTTGTCCTTCATCTTCTTCCGCACCGACGACGCCTCGACGTCGTGCACGCTCTTCGTCGGCTTCACCAGCGCGCTCGCCGTTATGAGCCCCGTCAGCTCGTCC
>JAICUE010000008.1 GCA_025936015.1 Gemmatimonadaceae bacterium | reverse complement strand
GTCTCCGACTCGAAACGGTGCCCGTGCGACTCGAGCATGGTTCGCAGCGCGCCGAAATTCTCGATGATCCCGTTATGGACGACTGCGATCGTTCCGGTGCAGTCGTGATGCGGATGCGCGTTGCACTCGTTAGGCACGCCGTGGGTCGCCCAGCGCGTGTGCGCGATCCCGGTCATGCCGGCGATCGGGTCGGCCGTGACCACGCTCTCGAGCATCGCGATCTTGCCGACCGCCTTCCGCGTCTCGAGGCCATTGCCGTTCATCAGCGCGACTCCCGCCGAATCGTACCCGCGGTATTCGAGCCGCTTCAGTCCGGAGAGGAGCACCGGCGTCGCTTCACGTGGTCCGACGTATCCGACTATCCCGCACATGATGTCCTTGGCCTCAATGGTCTTCCCGCTTCAGCGCCCGAGTGCGTCGAGCGGTACCCGCGACCGCGCGACGAGGTCCTTTGCTTCGTCCGCCGTCGGCGCCTCGGCGATCACCCGCACGATTGGCTCCGTCCCCGACGGACGAACGTGGACCCACCGGTCACTCCATGCGAGACGCAGGCCATCCTGGCTGTCGGCCGTTGCATCGGGGAAAGCGCCGCGCAGCGCCTCGTACACCGTCGTCAGGCTGGCGTCCGGCCGATCGAGCTTGTCCTTCACGATCGTGTAGCGCGGATGGTCCGCAACGATCGCCGAAAGGGTGCGGCGTTCCTCCGCCAACAACTGCAGCACGATCGCCACGCCTAACGGCGCATCACGCCCGAGGTGGAGCTCGGGGAGGATCACTCCCCCATTTCCCTCCCCTCCGATCGCCGCGTTCTCCTTTCGCATCCGCAATGCGACATTCACCTCGCCGACCGGCGCCCGGATCACCGGTGCCCCTGCCGCGAGCGCGACGTCGTCCACCACTCGACTCGTCGACAGGTTGATCACGACTGGCCCGGTGCGATGCCGCAGCACCAGCTTCGCCGCGAGCGCGAGGGTGTAGTCCTCGCCGATCGCCTTTCCGTTTTCCGCGACCAGTGCGAGCCGATCGACGTCAGGGTCGACTGCAAGCCCGATCTCCGACCGGCTCTCGCGCACCAGCCGCTCCAGCTCTCCGAGGTTCTCCGGTATCGGCTCGGGTGGCCGCGGAAAGCGGCCGTCAGGCTCGAGGTTGATCGCCGTCACGGTGCACCCCAGACGGTCGAGCAACTGCGGCATGATCACCGCCCCCGCACCGCGACAACAGTCGAGCGCAACGCGAAAGTTGCGCGCCCGAATCAGGTCGACGTCGATGAACGGGAGCGCGAGCACCGCATCGACATGTCGATTGATTGCCTCCGCATCAGGCAGCACGTCGCCCAGCTCCTGCCATTTTGCCCGCGGGACGCCGGCCTCCATCATCTCGCGCATCGCCGTTCCCTCGATAGCGTCGAGAAAAAGGCCGCTCGGGCCGATCATCTTCAGCGCGTTCCACTCGATGGGATTGTGGCTCGCCGAGATCATGATCCCGCCCGCGGCGTGATGGTGCTCGACCGCGAGCTGCGTCGTCGGCGTTGTCGCCATCCCGATGTCGATCACCGTCGCGCCAACCGACTGCAGCGAGCCCACGACGATCCGGTGAAACATCGGCCCCGAGACGCGGCTGTCACGCCCGACCACCACGAGCTTCGAACGCCCGCTGGCCAGCGCCCAGCCTCCGAATCCGGCGGCGAACTTGGCGACGATTTCCGGCGTCAGTGCCTCGCCGACGCGCCCGCGCACCCCTGATACACTCACCATCAACCCTTCGTACATCAACGCCTCCGCGCCGCGTGTCGTGAAGGCTAATAATCGCCCGGTGACGCTCCGTCTGACAGCCCTTCGCTCCGGCGCGAAGGTTTTACTTCAGCCGCCTGCACCGCGTCTTTTCCCTGCAGCCCTCCCCCGAAACGACGCATCTACGTGCAGCACGCCCGCAGGTCGAACACGTGGTCCTTCCGCGCCAAGCTCGCGCTCCTCAGCGCCGGCGCCGTCGTGGTCACCTTGATGCTCGTTCTCGTTCCGCTGTATCGCTCATCGGCGCAGGAGCTCTCCGATGCGCACGGACGTCGGTTGCTCGCCATCGCGCGCACGACGGCGGCAATGCTTCCCGCCGACACGCTCGACGCGATCGCCGGCCCCGATGGTCGCGATGGATCCGCGTTCGCCTTTGGTCGCTCGATGCTCAAGCGCCTCTGGTCCGCGAACGGCGGAGACGTCAGCCAGCTCGCGAATGGGCTCACAGTCTTGCGCCGCGAAGGCGGTCGCTATCGCTACCTCGTGCACTCCTCGTGGAGCGCGGGCCAGCCGCAATACAATCAGCGCTGGACGCCACCCGCCGAGCTGGCGGACTCGATGGCGCATGGCCGTGCCGCATGGAGTCGTGTCGACGATGGCGTCTCCGGGCAGATGATCGTCGCCGCCGCACCGGTCCTCCGCACCGGCGGGACGACGGCGGGCTTCGTCGTCACGATGATGCGCACGAACGACATCTCGGCCAACCTGCGCGACCGCCTCGTCAAGTTCGCCGTCTACCCTGCTCTCGCGTTCCTCCTTGTCCTCCTCGGCGCCGACCTCGCTGCGCGACGCCTGACGCGGGGAGTCGAGCTGGTCGCTGAGCATGCAGAGGCGGTCGCGCAGGGACAGCTTCGCCACGATCTGGCCTTCCGCGGCAACGACGAGATCGGGTCGCTCGCCGAGTCGTTCCGGCGCATGACGCACAGCCTCGCGAACCTCGTGCGCGACCTCGAGACCGGGGCGACCGAGGTCGCCGCCACCGCTGAGGAGCTCGCGTCCGGCGCTCAGCAGATGAGCGCGTCCACCGAGGAAGTCGCCGCCGCCGCGCACTCGATCGCCGAGTCGGCAGCGATCCAGACTGAGGGCATCGGCAAGATCGTCGGTGTCTCAGCCCGCGTCGTCGATCGCGCGATGGCCACGGTCACCCACGCGCGCAGCGCGCAGGCAGCCGCCGACACGATGACGCTCTCGGCCCAGCGCGGCGTCGCCTCCGCTCAGGAAGCGCTCGAGAGCATGAGCGCGATCACCGACGTCACCAACGAGACGGTGCCTGCCGTCGAGGAGCTTGGCGAGAAGTCGCAGCGGATCGGCAAGGTCGCCGATACCATCGCCGCGATCGCGAGGCAGACGAACCTCCTCGCACTCAATGCCGCGATCGAGGCCGCACGCGCCGGCGAACACGGCAAAGGCTTCGCCGTCGTCGCCGACGAAGTGCGCAAGCTCGCGGGTGAGACCGCGCGCGCGCTCGATACGATCCGGAAGCTCGCCGGCGAGATGCGCACTGCTTCGCTGCGCACCGGCGAGCGGATCACCCAGGTCAGCGATCGCGTGAACAACGGCGCCGAGGTTATTCGCGCCTCCGCGATGGCGCTGACCCAGATTGGCCGCGAGATCGAGGAGAGTCGCCGCTCGGTCGCGCAGATCGTCGAAGCCGCCGAATCACAGCGTGGCGAAGCAGAGGGACTTGCGCACGAGATCGAATCCATCGCCGCCGTCGCCGAAACGAATGCGTCGACCTCGGAAGAAGTGAGCGCGGTCGTCCAGCAGCAGACCGCTTCCATGGGTCACGTCACCGAGTCGAGTCAGCATCTCGCCGAGATCGCATCGCGATTGAAGTCGGCGATGTCCCGTTTCGCGATCTGACCGCTAACTTCTGGCGGTGACGGATCCACTCGCGTTGCTCCCCCTCGCCGCCGCCTCGCGCGGCGGCTCGATCGACGATATCCCTGCCCACGCACTCGTTGCCGCTGGCCTGACGCTGCTCCAGCGGTCAGCGCCGCTGGTGCGAGCACTCGCTGGCAAGCGCGCCGCGATCCTGCTTCCGACATCGCCGGCGTTCCTGCTCGCGCTCGCGGCAAGCGAGGGGCGCGGCGCGGTGTTCGTGAACCCGCTCGCGTCGCCCGACGAGATCGCGTATCAGCTCGCTGACAGCGACGTCGGTGCGGTGTTCACTGTCGCGTCTCTCGCGAGCCGTCTGCCCGCTGGAGTACTGCACGTCCTGCTCGACGATGCTCCACGCAGCGCGATCGTCGTCTCCGGCGCGGCGATGCGCACCGTCGATCTCGGCTCGCATTTCGCGCTCGAACTCGAGGGGGATCCGGACGCACCCGGTCTCCTCGAGGAAGCCGCGGTAGTGTACACCTCGGCAATGAACGGCCGTGCACTGGGCGCGATCCTCACGCATCGCGGACTCCTCGCCAACGCGCGCGCGACGATCGCGGCAGCGGAGCTTGCGCCCGCGGATCGAGTGCTCGCTGCGCTCCCCTTCTCGCACCTGTTTGGCTTCGTCGTCAGTGCGGTCGCTCCACTTCTCGCTGGCGCGTTCATAGCTACGCTGCCGCGCTTTCACGCGCCCACGGCCCTCGAGCAGCTCGAGCGCGGGACGACGATGTTCGTCGGCGTTCCAGCCATGTTCATCGCGCTCCTCGCCGCGCTCGCCCGGCGTCCGCAGCCCTTTCGCCGCGGAAGCCTCCGACTCTGCATCTGCGGCGGCGCGCCTCTCGATCCAGCCCTTCAGGACCGGTGGTTCGACGCGACCGGCGTCGAGCTTCGCCAGGGCTACGGACTGACCGAAGCGTCTCCCGTCGTTCTGTTCGACCGGCTGCCGCTGCCTTATGCCCGCGGAACGTTAGGCACTCCGTACCCCGGCGTCGAGGTCGCCATTCGCGATCCGGCGACCTTCGCCCCGCTGCCTGACGGCGTCGCCGGCGAAGTCTGTGTCCGCGGCGAGACCGTCTTCGCCGGCTACGTCCATGCGCCTGACGCGCCGCCGCCGCGCGGGCTCGAGGTCCACGATGGCTGGCTCCGTACCGGCGACCTGGCGATCCGCCGGACCGACGGTGCCTTCGTGTTCCGCGGCGTCAGGAAGGCGATGTTCACGCGGAATGGGTTCAACATCTACCCGCGCGAGATCGAGCGCGTGGTCGCGGAGCTCCCCGGCGTCGAATCCGCAGCGGTGAGCGCCGTTCCCAGCACGGCGCACGAGAACAACATCATCCTCTCCGTGACCGGGAGTGCCACCGAGCAGGAGGTCCGCGACTGGTGCGCGCGCCGCCTCAGCACCTACAAGATGCCGACGACGATCGCCGTCAGCGCTGGACGTTAGGCGGGAATTCCCCCGCCCTCGACCGCGGCCATGAACGCGGCGACGATCTCCGGATCGAACTGCGTGCCGCTGTTCGCCTGGATCTCCGCTACCGCCTGCGTCGCGGTCAGCTGCGCAGGGCGGTACGGCCGCGCGCTGGTCATCGCGTCGTAACTGTCTGCCACCGCGGTGATCCGTGCCTCGATCGGGATCGCCGCCCCCGCGAGGCGGTCCGGCGTTCCGCGACCGTCCCATCGCTCGTGATGCGACCGCACGATGCTCAGCGAGAGGGGCGCCTCGCTCAGCAGCGGCCCGAGTATCCGCCACCCGACGAGCGGATGTGTCATGATGTGCTCGTACTCCTCACTCGTGAGCGGACCCGGCTTGTTCAGCACCGCCTCGCGCACCCCGATCTTGCCGATGTCGTGCACCTGCCCACCGAGCTCGATCTGCCGCACGACGTCACTGTCCAGGTCGAGCACGCGCGCGATCGCCGACGAGAAATGGCTGACGCGAATCGAGTGACCACGCGTGTACGGATCCTTCACCTCGAGCGCCTCCGCCAGCGACTGCACGCTCGCGAGGAACAGCTCCTCGAGCCGGCGCGCCTGCACCGCCACGCGCTCCTCCAGCCGGTCCTGATGATCGCGATTCTCGATGATCAGTCGGCGCTTCTCCAGCGCCTGCGACACCCGCGCCCGCACCTCCTCGAGGTGGAAAGGCTTCGTCAGGTAGTCCATCGCGCCCATCGCCAGGCAGCTCACCGCGACCTCGACGTCGGCGACGGCCGTGATCATCACGACGGCAGTGTCTGGATAGCGCGCGCGTGTCTGGCGCAGCAGTTCGATCCCGTCGATCTGCGGCATGCGCAGATCCGATAACACGAGCGGAATCGACTCCTTCTGCAGCACGGCCAGCGCCTCGGCGCCATTCGCTGCCTCACGGCACGAGAAGCCGTCATTCTGCATCAGGTGCACGAGCACCTGCCGGAGCCGCGGCTCATCGTCCACGACGAGACAGCGCGGTGCGTCGCTCGCGATGGATGCTCTGTTCATCGGCATGTGCAGCCACCCACGGTTCCTGCTCTCACTTCAGCATCCTTGAAATTGCTCCACACTGCCCAGCGGCGACATTAGCTTTCCCACCAACCCTTCACCGAGTCACTGCATGACCCGCGTTTTCGAAGACGATCTCGCCTCCGGTTTCGGCACCCGCGCCATTCATGCGGGGCAGCGCCCCGAACCTCTCGCCGGTGCGATCATGACGCCCGTCTACCTCACGTCGACCTACGTCCAGGATGGACTGGGGCAGAACAAGGGGTACGAGTACGCACGCGGCAAGAACCCGACGCGTGAGGCACTCGAACGTAATGTCGCCGCTCTCGAGGGCGGACGCCATGGCTTCGCCTTCGCGAGCGGGGTCGCCTGCGTCGACTCGATCATGAAGCTTTTCAAATCTGGCGATCACATTGTCTGCGGTGAGAACGTCTATGGCGGCACATTTCGCCTCTTCGATCGCCTCCTCCAGCATCTCGGATTGTCGTTCACGTACGTCGACACCCGCGATCCGCAGCTCATCGCCGACGCCGTCACGCCGAAGACCGTCGCCATCCTCGTCGAGACGCCGACGAACCCGCTCATGCGGATCACCGACCTCGCCGCGGCCGCGCAGATCGCGACGAAGGCCGGGGCGTATCTCATCGTCGACAATACTTTCGCATCGCCCTTCTTCCAGCGGCCATTCGAGCACGGCGCGCACATCGTCTTCCACTCGACGACGAAATACCTGAACGGCCATAGCGACATGATCGGCGGCATCGCGGTCGTGAAGGACGACGACCTCGCATCACGCCTCCAGTTCATTCATAACGCTGCCGGCGCCGTCCAAGGGCCGTTCGACTCCTGGCTCGCACTGCGCGGTACGAAGACGCTGCACCTCCGCATGCCGCGCCACGACGAGAACGGTCGCCGCATCGCCGCCTGGCTCGCCGAGCGGTTGGGCGACGAACGTGTCATTTATCCAGGGCTTCCCTCGCATCCCCAGCACGCACTCGCCAAGAAGCAGATGACCGGGTTCGGCGGGATGATTTCGATCGACCTCGGCACGAAGGAACGCGCGGCCACCCTCCTCTCGCGGGTGAAGGTGTTCTCGCTGGCCGAATCGCTCGGTGGCGTGGAATCCCTCATCTCGCACCCGGCGATGATGACCCACGCGTCGGTACCGCTGGAACGCCGCACCGCCCTCGGCATCAGCGACGGCATCGTCAGGCTCTCGTGCGGTGTCGAGGATGTTGCCGACCTTCTCGCTGACCTCGAACAGGCGCTGCAAGGGCTGTAATTCCTCGACACTTCGATCGCGCTCCAACGTACGGGCTGAATCCTCAACCGGAGCATGCCGTGCCCGACCGCCAGACGCTGACTCAGATCTCGCCGCGCGCGTGGGAACACCCCGCCGATCGCGCCGCGCTGAACACCCTCCGCTCCCTTCCCGGGTTCGACGAGGTGCTCCGCAAGGCGCTCTCCGTCCTCGGCGAGAAGGGGATCCGGCAGATTTTCCTCGCCAACGCGGTCAAGGTCGGCCCGACGCAGCGACCTGCGCTCGATGCGATGTATGCCGAGGTCCTCGCGACGCTCGACGCGCCGATGCGCTACGAGCTGTACGTCTCGCAGAATCCCGAGGTCAATGCGTACTGCATCGGCTTCGATAAACCGTTCATCGTGGTAAACTCCTCGATGATCGAGTTGCTCGAGCCGGAGGAGCGCCGCGCGATCCTCGCGCACGAAGTGGGTCACGCGATGAGCGGGCATGCGGTGTACACGACGCTCGCGCTCCTCTTTCTCCTCGTCGGCACCCGCTTCCTCCCATGGCTCGCGGGCATCGCGCTGCTGCCGATCGAGCTGGCGCTCTTCGAGTGGTATCGCAAGGCGGAGTTTTCCGCCGACCGCGCCGCGCTCCTCGGCTCGCAGGATCCCCGCGCGACGATGACCGTTTACCTCAAGCTCGCCGGCGGTCTCCGCTACGACGACCAGATCGACCTCGACGCCTTCCTCGTTCAGGCGTCCGAGTACGAGGACCAGGGCGACATCGCCGATCACGTCTGGAAGATCCTCAATACCGCTTTTCGCACCCACCCCTTCGCGACGGTTCGCGCCGCCGAGCTGCAGCGCTGGGTGATGGCCGGAGAATACGACCGCATCATCCGCGGCGAATACCAGCGCCGAAGCGACGAGCCTCGGCCGTTAGGCGACGACTACGCGGATGCCGGCGACTACTACCGCCGTCAGGCAAAGGACGCGATGGAGACCGTCACCGACGTTCTCTCCCGCGCCCGCGATGCCTTCAACGAGCGAAGGGCCCGCCGCGAGTGAAGCTCCTCCTGATCGGGGGCGGAGGCCGTGAACACGCCCTCGCCTGGAAGCTTCGGCGCGACGATCCGTCGCTCGAGATCGTCGCCGCCCCCGGCAATCCCGGTATCGCCACGCTCGCGCGCTGCGTTCCCGTCGCCGCGACCGACGTCGTCGCCCTGCTCGATCTCGCCCGTACTGAGGACGTCGACGTCGTCCTCGTCGGTCCGGAAGCGCCGCTCGCCGCTGGGATCGTGGATATTTTCCGCGCCGCCGGCGTCCCCATCTTCGGCCCCACGCGACGCGCTGCCGAAATCGAGACCTCGAAGCGTTTCGCCAAGGACCTCATGCTCCGCGCCGGTGTCCCCACCGCCCGCGCTGAGCATTTCACCGACGCCGCAGCGGCGAAGGACGCCGTTCGGCGGTTCGGGGCACCGGTCGTCATCAAGGCGAGCGGGCTCGCGGCCGGAAAGGGCGTGATCGTTGCCCGGAGCACCAATGAAGCGGACACCGCCGTTGACCTGATGCTCCGCGACGGAGCTTTCGGCGCCGCCGGCGACGAGCTTCTCGTCGAAGAGTTCATGACCGGCGAAGAACTTTCCCTCTTCGTCATCACCGACGGGCACACAATGCTCCCGATGCTCCCGGCACAGGACCACAAGCGCCTCCTGGAGGGCGACACCGGTCCCAATACCGGCGGCATGGGCGCGTATGCACCCGTCTCGATCGGGAGCAGAGGAGTGATCGACGACGTGTGCTCCCGAATCATCGAGCCGACGCTGACCGCGCTACGGGAGCACGGGCGCCCATTTACTGGCTTACTGTACGCCGGCCTGATGCTGACGGCCGACGGTCCGAAAGTCGTCGAGTTCAACTGCCGGTTCGGTGATCCGGAAACCGAGGCGATACTGCCGCTGATGCGGAGCAGCCTGCTCGATCTCGTGCTCCGGGTGGCGTCCGGTGACCGGCTCGACGGTGCAGCACCGATCCAATGGGAGTCGCGGCATGCGGTGACCACCGTCGTCGCGGCGGCCGGATACCCCGACGCACCGGTCGCCGGCACCGCGCTCCACCTGCCCGTTCCTCCCGTCGACGTCCACGTCTTCCACGCCGGCACCAAGCTGGGCAACGATCATGCGCTGATTGCCGCTGGTGGCCGCGTCCTCGCAATCACCGCGGTCGCGGACTCCCTCGAACAGGCGGCCAGCCAGAGCCGTGAATACGCCCACTCCGTGGAGCTCGAGGGGAAGCAGCTCCGCGACGATATCGGTTGGCGCGACCTGAGACGCAATGCCCGAACTCCCTGAAACGGAGACCATCGCCCGCGACCTCGACGCGGCGGTAACCGGCCATCGGGTGGTTGCTGTCGCGGTGACGCGGCCAGACGTTCTTCGCGAAGCGTCGGCCGCGGATTTCGCCGTCCGGGTGACGGGTAGCCGCATCACCCGCTGCTGGCGTCGCGCCAAGTTGGTGGTGCTCGACCTCGACAACGGCGACCACATCGTCGTCCAGCCACGGTTCACCGGCGCGCTCCTGATCGATGCCGGCCAGCTCCCCGAATCCGAGCGCCGCTATTCGACGCTCGCGCTCACCTTCGATGACGCGCGACTGCTCCATTACCGCGACATCCGCCGGCTCGGCACAGTCTCGCTGATGTCCACGGTACGGTTCGCCAGCTACTCGGCGACGTTAGGCGAGGAGCCACTTGACCCGACGCTGTCTCCTGAGCGATTATCGGTGCTTCTTCGGGGTTCGCGTCAGGCAGTCAAGAAGGTGTTGATGGATCAGCGGGTGGTGGTCGGGATCGGGAACATCTACGCGAACGAGTCGCTCTGGCGCGCCGGGATAGATCCGTCACGTGAGGCGCGCTCGCTGTCCCCTGAGGAAGGGGGCCGCCTTCATTCTGCGATCGTCTCGGTGCTCACCGAATCGATCGAGGCGCGCGGGACGAGCTTCCGTGACTATCGCGATGCGAGCGGGGGAAAGGGCGCCTTCGTCGAGCAGCTCGCGGTCTACGGGCGCGGTGGGCTTCCCTGCCCACGCTGCGGCGCGAAGCTCGTCGCGACGCATGCCGTCGACGGTCGCTCCACCGTTTTCTGCGCGCGATGCCAAGGGTGAAGCGCGGAAGCTCCGAATTCAACCCGCCGTCCAGCGACGAGCAGGTTGCCGCGATGCGCGCGGACGTTCGCGCACGCTGCGAAGATCGACCGGGCGTCTATCGGATGACCTCTGCCAATGGCGAGATCGTCTACGTCGGCAAATCCAAGCGTGTGCGCACCCGGCTGCTCAGCTACTTCCGCTGCGACCCGGAAGAGAAAGGCGCGCGGATCGTCCGCAACGCGGCGTCGATCGACTGGGAATACACGCCCAGCGAGTTCGCCGCGCTGCTCGCCGAGCTGCGCCTGATCAAGAAGCTGCGGCCGCGGCTCAACGTGCAGATGAAGGCTGACGCACGCCATTTCGCGTTCATCAAGATCACGCGTGGACCGGCCAACAAGCTGCTCGTCGTCCGCGGCGCGAGCGACGAATCCGCCGACGTGTATTACGGGCCCTATCATGGCGCGCAGCGGGTCAACGAAGCGGTTCGGGAGCTCAACGACGCGCTCGGGCTCCGCGACTGCGCCAGCGACCGCCGCATGCATTTCGCCGATCAGCCCGAGCTTTTCGAGATTGCTCCGCGCACCCCCGGCTGTCTGCGCTACGAGATCAGGAAATGCCTCGGTCCGTGCGTTGGCGCGTGCACGGTGAACGAGTACGGGACCCGCGTGCGAATGGCCCGCGCCTTTCTCGAAGGGGTCGACGACTCGCCGCTCGCCGCCCTGCGCGACGAGATGCTGGCGAGCAGCGAGCGCATGGAGTTCGAGCGCGCTGCATCGCTGCGGGACAAGCTTGGCCGCCTCGAGGGACTTCGCGAGCAGTTCATCCGGTTCCGCTTCGCGATCGAAACGCTGTCCTTCCTGTATCCGGTCCCCGGACATGGTGGGGACGATCGCGTCTATCTCGTGCGCCGCGGCCGCGTGCGCGCCGAACGCCCGGCGCCGAAGACTCCGGCCGAGCGCGCCGAGTTGCTCGCGCTTGCCGACGACGTGTTCAACGGAGTGGAGTTCGAGGGTGCGTCCGTCCCGACGCACGAGATCGACGAGCTCCTCCTCCTCTCATCCTGGTTCCGGCGCTTTCCGGCCGAGCTGGAACGGACCGAGCGCCACACCATCGCGAAGAAAAGGCGGCTTCGCATCGCCTAACGGCGCTTCTTCGCCAGAATCGTCCCTCGGCACGTCGCCGCACCGCACGAACAGGGATAGCGCCTCTTCGCCGCCGGAGTGTGTCGTTCCTGCAGTACATAGGCGTAGTCGTAGGCGAGCTCCTCTCCCGGCTCGACATCGCGGATCGTCTCGATCCAGATCCGCTGATCCTCGACGATCGCGTCGCAGTTCGGGTCGCACGAATGGTTGATGAAGCGCGCGTCGTTCCCATTCACCGCCGCGTCGATCACGACGTCGTCATCGATCGCGAACAGGAAGGTGTGGTGCCGTTCACCCTCCACGTCCGGGTAACGCGCGTCAGCCTCCGCCGGAGTCAACCGCTCGCCCGCGTACTCGATCAGGCGAGTTCCCGCGACGATCCTCGTTGTCGCGAACGCTCCAAGGCCCTGCATGGGCGATGGGCGAATCTCGAAGGGGAATGTGGCGCGCGACACGGCTCCGCGGATCTGGCGAGTCTCTTGCACAATTGCGACGTGGATCCGCGAGCGAATGTCGCGCGCGGTTGGACGAAATTGATGGAGGCGACCATGGCCACGACCTGGCAGCCCACGACGATCGTGCAATGCGTGAGCGTCCGACCCTGGCTCACCTACCCCGGCTGCGACGAGCCCGGCGGATGCCACGACCTGACGTTAGGCAGGATTTATTCCCTCCTGGCCGTCGAGGCGAACGGCTCGTTCTATCGCATCCTCGACGACTCCGGCGACGACTTCCTCTACCCCGCGTCGCACTTCCGCGAGATCTGAGCGCTGGCAGCGCGACAGGCTCATCCCGCGAGCGGGACCAGCTCGGCGTCGGCTGATCCGCCGGCGACGGTGAGAATCCCGACACTCGGTTCCAGCTTGAACCGCCGCGCCCCGGCGGCGCCCGGGTTCACGATCAGCTGATCGCCAAGCCGGCTGACGAGCTGCTGGTGCGTGTGGCCGTACACGATCACGTCGGCGTCATAAGCCTGCACCAGCCGCGCGGGTGTCGGCGATCCGACTTCGTGACCGTGGCTGACGTGAATCCGCACGCCGTCGACCACGATATCGATCGCTTCGTCGAGACGTGGACGCCCGGGCGCGTCGGTGTTGCCGTAGACCGCGCGCACCGGCGCGATGGTCTCGAGCCGGTCGAGGATTTCGTCGGGACCGACATCGCCGGCATGGAGGATCAGCTCCACCCCAGCGAGCGCGTCGAACAGCTGCGGCCGGAACATCCCGTGCGTGTCCGACACCAATCCGATGCGGTGTGACGCCATCAGCCTGTCCCCACATGGATCGCGGCGATGCCGAGCGTCAACGACCGATGCGACACGTCTGCGAATCCAGCTGAGCGCATTCGCGCCGCAAGCTCCTTGACGCCGGGAAAGTGTGCGACCGACTGCGGCAGGTATTCGTACGCAGTACGGTGGCCGCTGATCATCCGTCCGACCAACGGCAACAGGTGGTGGAAATACGCATGGTACACCGATCGCACGACTGGTGATCGCGGCGTCGTGAATTCGAGGATGACCAACCGCCCGCCTGGACTCAGCACGCGCCGCGCCTCGCGCAATCCCGCGTCGAGATCGGCGAGATTGCGTGCACCGAAGGCGACGATCGCACCAGCCACGCTCCCGTCCTTGAATGGGAGGCGCGTTGCGTCCGCGACGACAGGCGCCGCTGTCGTGGCAGGAGCCTTCCCTCTGCCTGCGCGCAGCATTGCTTCGGCGAAGTCCGCCGCGATCACTCGGCCGCTGAAGCTCGGAGTGCCGACGAGTGCCGCGGCGACGTCCATCGTGCCGGCACAAAGGTCGAGGTACGTCGCACTGGGGTCGCGCTCCCATCCGAGCGACGCCAATGCCTGACGGCGCCACCGCTTGTCGATGTTGAAGCTGAGGAGATGATTCAGTCGGTCGTAGGTGGGCGCGATCTCCTCGAACACTTCGCGCACATAATCGCGCTTGCCCCAGCCGCCGCCCGCCGCGCTGGCGACCGTCGCTCGCTGGTCCTCGGTGCGCGCGCTCCGTGACGTGGATGCCATCGTCAAAAGGTCGCCGGGCTCGCGCACCGCGGCAACCGCATGGCAAACTCGTGCTGGCCGCTGTGCGGCGTTGGGGCTAGTTTGCTCGCGCGGCCGCGCCGCAAAGCATGACTCCTCCTCTCGAACTTCAGAATCTTCCCGATGCCGACGTCGTCGCCCTCGCACAACAGGGCCGCGAGATCGCATTTCGGGAGTTGATCCGGCGCTACGAGCGACCGGTCTTCTCGCTCGTCTATCGGATGTGCCGCGATCGCACGACCGCTGAGGATCTGGCGCAGGAGACCTTCATCAGGGTCCTCAATCATATCGACCGATATGATCCCGCGTTCAAGTTTTCGAGCTGGCTGTTCAAGATCGCGAACAATCTCGCGATCGACAATCTCCGGAAGCGACGCGTCCCGACCATCAGCATGGACGGCTCTCCGGACGCCACCACTGCGTCGCAGATCGAGGCGACGTCATTCGAGCTGGCATCGCATGGGGAATCTGCCCTCGAGGCGCTCGAGGCAAAGGAGCTGGGCACCGCCATCGAACGCGCGATCGCCGGACTCCGGCCGGAGTATCGAGCGTGCATCATGCTGCGCCACGTCGAGGACCGCTCGTACGAGGAGATCGCCGCCACCCTCGACCTTCCCCTCGGCACGGTGAAGACGTACATCCACCGTGCCCGCCACGAGTTGCGGAAGGCGCTGGAGAATGCGCGGTGAGGTCCAAGGCCCCCGTGACACGAGTCACTGGAGCGACGAATCGTCGTGAAACCACGGCTGAGGCCCGCGCGTACAGCGCCGTGGAGGATACAAAGTGATCAATCGCCATTTACTTCCTGACGAAATCGACCTTCTCGTCGACGGTGACGTCGGCTTCGGCGTCGCGCCCCTGCGAGCGCACGTCCGCCAGTGCGCGGAGTGCCGCAGCCGAGTCGATGACGCGCTCGAAGTCGTCAATGCACTCGAGGAGATCCCGCACCTCGCGCCGTCATCGCTGTTCGCCGACAGCGTGATGTCGCGGGTCCAGGTCTTTCAGCCGTGGCATGTCGCGGCGCGTGAAAGCGTCACTCGCCTCGTCCCGCGTTCGCTTCCCGCTCGCATCGCGGCTGGCGCGATCGGTGCCGTCGCGGCTTCGGTATTGGGAATCGTTTCGCTCTGGGTGGGCAGCCGGTTCGGAGCATTGACATTCCTGTCCGGAACGGCGCTCCAGCGTGGTCGTGAAGTCATCGTCACCGTCGCCGAAGGGCTGGTCGGGGCGGCATTCGGCCCCGTCGCGCTCGGCGTCTTCCAGGCCATGGGCGCGGGTGGGCTGATCCTCTCGACACTCGTGCTCGTCCTTGGGGCGACCGCCGCGGTCCTCGGCGTGCGTCGCCTCGCCACGGCTTCGTCCCGCCGGTCCGGAGGTATCTGATGCGAGCCGTGTCCTGCTCACTTCTCTTCACGCTGTCTGCGCTGGCGGCGCCGCTGGGTGCTCAAGGAAGCGGGTCCAACGTCACCCCGCCGGTGCCGCCGCCGATGGTCCATGTCTACGTGCAACAGCCGACGCTCGGGGCGCGCGGCCATTGGCGGGACTCGCTCGATGGAACCGACATTCGGCAGATAACCGACAGCATCAAGCTTCTGGCGCGGGCGATCGATGAGGCCGCGCGCAATGGCACCGCCGATGCCGGCCGCATCGGCGCGTTACAGGGGCAGATCGGTGCGCTCGAAGGCCGCCTTGGCGCGATGCATGGCCGGCTCGGCGCGCTCGAAGCGAGCCGCGGCGAAGCCGCCGCTGAACGAGCGCGCGTGCTCGCCGAGCGCATGTCGCACGAACATGCCGCGCGATCGCCGAAGGAGATCGCCGAGCTGATCAAGCGCGTCGGCCTCGACCCTAACGGCACCAATCTCCCGCCGCAGGACAGCATCGCCACCGATGACTTCACGATCGCGTCCGGGGCCAATACCGGTCGCGTCGCGGCGCTCGGGCAGCTGGATGTATTCGGCACCGTCAATGGCAACGCGACATCGCTCGACGGCGATGTCGTCGTCCACAAGGGCGGCCACATCACTGGTGATGCACTCGCGATCGGCGGAACGGTGAAGCTCGACGGCGGCACGGTGGATGGCGAGATGCGATCCCTCGATCGCGCTGTTTCCCCGGCGGCGGTGGCTGCAGCTTCATCATCCGTCTTCCTCTCGATTCTCGACGAACTCCAGACCGTGATGGGCGCGCTCGTAGTCATGGTGCTGTTCGGTTTCGCCGCAATGGTGTTCACCGAGGAGCGTCTCCGCGTGGTCGCCTCGGCAATCGAGCTGCGATTCGGTCGGTCGCTCTTTGCCGGGATCCTTGCTGAAGTCTCCTTCGTTCCGGTGCTCGTGCTCGCAGTCGTGTTGCTCGTCATAACGCTGATCGGGATCATCCTTCTGCCCGTCGCGATTCCAGGCTTGTTCGTCCTCGGCGCGCTGCTGTCGGTACTCGGCTTTCTTGCCGTGTCGCGCGTCGCCGGTCAGGCGCTGACGCGGCGCGCGGCGACCGTCAGCGTTCGCGGCGCCGAGCTACGGTCGATGCTTGCTGGGTTGTTCTTTTTCTTCGGCCTCTGGCTCGCAGCCGCGGTCCTCAGCTGGGTGCCGGTGCTCGGATCACTTGTGCACGCGCTGGCGTTCGTCGTCACCTGGGCAGCGGCGACCGTCGGCCTTGGGGCCGCGGTCATAACGCGTGGCGGTGGTCGTCCGACCGCCGCGCCCGCGGCACCGCCGACAGGCAGTGGAGAAATCGGATGGCAGACTCCGACGCCGATCAGCGGAATCGCTGCCGCCCGCCGTCAGGCGACCAATACTCCAGAGGTCTGATGCGTACAACGTCGATCATCGCTCTGGCCTCGGCCGTCCTCCCCGCGCTGGTCCACGCGCAGCAGTGGCGCACCCTCGAGTCGGCGCGACAGCTGACCAGCACCGCCGAAACGAGGGTCTCGCTTACATTCGCCGGCGGCAAGTTCGAGCTCGCCCCCCTGCCGGGCAACCTGCTCTACCAGATGCAGCTGCACTACGACGAACAGGCGGCAGACGCGGTGCATCGGTTCGACCCGGCCGGCCACCGCCTCACGCTCGGAATGAGCCAGGCGAACATGGGATTGCGCGCGCTGCGCGCAGCGAACAAGGGCGACGGCGGCAGCATGACCGTGGGACTCAATCCGAGCGTGCCGATGGACATCGAGATCGAGCTCGGTGGCGCGCAGTCGGAGATCGAGCTGGGTGGGATGCACGTCAGGACGCTCGCGATGCATGTCGGGCTTGCCGGCGGTACGGTCAACTTCTCGTCGCCGAATCAGATGGCGATGGACAAGCTCACGATGGAAGTCGGTCTTGGCGGGGTCGAACTGCAAAACCTCGGCAACGCCAACGCGGCGCAGATCAACATCAGCGGCGGGATGGATGGCATCTCGCTCGACTTCGGCGATCGCGTGATGCGCGACGTCCGGATCAACGCCGACGTCGCGTTCGGCGGCTTGAAGATCCAGATCCCGAGCTCTGCCGGCGTGACGATCCAGGCGGAGACCAAGCTGGCCAGCTTCAAGCCACACGGCTTCACTAAAGTCGGTAACACATGGGTCACACCGAATTGGAAAGAAGCGACCACGCACGTCACGATCGTGGCAAATACCGCCCTCGGCGGCCTGCAGGTGGAGCATAGCGATCCCTGACGCGCTGGCCCGCTGATTGCCCCCACTGGGGCGCATGAAACGGGATCCTCTGACGATTGGTGGGTATCGCGTCTGGCCGCTGGTGAAGAAGACGGGCCGAGAGATCATGGACGACAACGTTCTCGGGCTCGCCGCACAGACCGCGTATTACTTTTTCTTCTCGCTCTTCCCGCTGCTGCTCTTCGTCGCGCCGATGCTCGCGCTGGTCGGCAACAAGCAGCAGATGGTGAACTGGCTGGTGGGACACCTCGCGGCCGCGGTTCCGGCGAGTGCGATGGCGCTCGTTCAAGGGGTGGTGAAAGACGTCGTCCTGAGTCCGAGCGCCCCCGCGGCAATTTCGGTCGGCGCGCTCCTCGCCGCCTATGCGGGTTCGAACATCTTCGGTGCGCTGATGAGCGCACTGAACACGGCGTACGAGGTGAAGGAAACCAGGCCGTGGATTCGCCAGCAGTTGCTGCGCCTCGCCGCGTTGGTCGTCGCCGGAGTGGTGATGATCATCGCGACCGCGGTCATGCTCGGGGGCGCCCAGATCGCCGACTGGCTTGGCAGCACGCTCGGCCTCAGCCGCACCTTCACCGAGCTCTGGAAGATCGTCCAGATCCCGATCGCGCTGGCGATCCTCGTCGGTGCCGCGTGGCTGACCTACTATTTCCTGCCTAACGTCAAGCAGCGGGCGATCCACGTACTGGTCGGCGCGATCACAGCGACCGTGCTCTGGGTGCTCGTGACGCTGATCTTCCGGCTCTACGTCGCGCACTTCGCCTCGTACAACAAGACCTATGGTGCGATCGGTGGCGTGATCGTGCTCCTGACATGGATGTACCTGTCGATGCTCGTGTTGCTCGCGGGGGGGGAGCTCGCGTCCGAGCTTCACTGCGGGACCGCACGCGCGGAGCCCGAGCGAGGAGCGAGCTACGCCGGGCGCATCGGCACCGAGGGACGGCCCGGTGCGCCGAGTACGGAGCGCATCGAACGCGCGCAGCCTCTCGCGGCACGCGGCCAGGAGTAGCGCCGCCCGCGGCTCACACCGATCGGCGCTTCCAGCTGCCCGCCCGCCAGAGCGCCATCATCGCCAGCGCACGGCCGACCGCCGTCAGGGAGATCGTCCACCACAGCCCGGCGGTGCCCCAGCGACGGACGCTGAGCAGGGCGAGCGGGATGCGGAGCGCCGTGATCGAGGTCGAGGTGATCATCGGCGGGAAGGTCGCGCCGGCCCCGCCTAACGCTCCCTCGAGGACGATCTCGCTGGTGACGAAGAGCTGCGACCATGCGGCGATGCGCAGGTAGCGGGCGCCCTCGGCGACGACGAGCCGGTCGCTGGTGAAGAGGCCGGCGAGCTGCGGCGCCCAGAGTGACTGGGCGGTGAAGACGATGACGCCGAGAATGCTGACGAACCCGACGGAGACCCACCCGGCTCGCGCCGCACGCGCCGGGTCGCCGGCACCGAGACTCTGGCCGACGATCGCCGCCACGGCAGCCGCGACGCCGACACCGACCATGAACAGCCAGCTCTCCACTCGATGGCCGATGCCTAACGCGGCGAGCGCCGGCGTACCGAACGGCGTCGCGATGCGAGCGATCACGACGTAGATCAGCGAGAAGAAGACCCCGGTCGCGGCGGTGGGAAGCCCGACGCGGAGGATCGCGACGATCGCCGCGCGACGCGGGCGTCCGACGAGGAGCATTCGCCGCCGGCGAAGGATCACGAGGCCGATGACGAAGACGACACTTCTCGTCGCGAGCGTCGCGATCGCCGCACCGCGGATCCCCAGCGCCGGCGCGCCGAGCAGCCCGAGAATCAGCACCGGATCGAGGACGAGCGTCGCGGCGACGGAAGTCGAGAGCAGCAGGAACGGCGTCCGTGTATCCCCGGCGGCGCGAAAGGTGGCGTCGACGACGAAGAAGCCGAAGATGAGTGGCGCGCCGGCGAGGTACGTGCCGAGATACCTGACGCCGAGCGCCGTCACTTCGGCGCTCGTGCCCATTACGGCAAAGAGTGTCGGCAGGAGGACGAACCCGATGACGGTGACGGCTGCCCCGAGCGCGATCGAGAGGAAGAGGGCGTCGCCGCTGGTGCAAGCCGCCTCCTGGGGCCGCGCTTCACCATGGCGCCGCGCGGCGACCGCAGTGAGCCCGACGCTGACCATCTCGGCGATCGAGACGATCAGCCAGACCCAGAAGATCGCGGCGGTGACGGCGGCCAGGCCGGCGGATCCGATCCGGGTCCCGACCCAGTAGGCGTCGACCGACGAGAAGACCGTCATCAGCAGCATCGACGCGACCGCCGGCACGGCCAGCCGCAGGATCGTCTGGCCTAACGGTCCGGTGGCGAGCGACCGGCCGCCGGCAACGACGAGGTGCTCGGCGGTGATGTAGAGCGTTCCCCCGTCGTGTGGCTCCATCGGCAGCGCGGGCCGCCGGGGGTGGTACGGCGGGCCCGCGGGGCCGAGCGACCCCCGGCCCGCCCGAACGCGCCCGGGGGGCCCGCGCCCGCG
>JAICUE010000231.1 GCA_025936015.1 Gemmatimonadaceae bacterium | reverse complement strand
TTCTCGCTCGCCTGCGCGCCCTCGGGCTCCGCCGAATCTCCACGCTGACATTGACTCGCAACCGCGCGGTGATGGTCAGCTTCCGCGGTGGCGAGCTGCGCGTTCACGAGGCGTATCTCAGCGCCGAGGAGCCGGTGCTGCGCGCGATCGTGCAGTTCGTCGAGGGACGCACTCGCGCCGAGCGGCGCGCGGCGCAGCGGCATATCCTCGCGCACAATGTCCCGGCCGTTCCGCGCCGCGTGACGCGCGAACGCACCGCGCCGCAGGATACACCGCTCGCGGCACGGCTCAGCGATGCGCACCGCGAGCTCAACGACAGGCACTTCGGTGGTGCGCTCACCGACGTGCAGATTCGTGTCTCGAGGCGGATGCGCTCGCGGCTCGGCCACTACACGGCCGCGACGCCGGCCGGGGATCCTGCCGAGATCGCGATCAGCCGCTCACACCTGCGGCGCCACGGCTGGGACGAGACGCTGCATACCCTGCTGCACGAGATGGTGCACCAGTGGCAGGACGAGACCGGCCACCCGATCGACCACGGCCGCGTCTTTCGCGCCAAGGCGAGAGAAGTCGGAATCGAGGCCGCCGCCCGACGGATGGTCTGCGCGCCGCAGCCGAGGATCGCCCGTTCGGCTTGAATCCCCGGTGGCAGGAGGCGAGCTTTGAGGCTCTCCCTATCCCGACGATTCGTGGCCAACGACTACTTCAACATCGACAGCGCGCTCTCCGAAGAGGAGCGTGCCGTTCGCGACAGTGTCCGCAAGTTCGTCGACGATCGCATCATGCCGATCATCGGCGACGCCTACGTCCAGGGCAAATTTCCGAAGCAGATCATTCCCGGCCTGGCTGAGCTCGGGGTCTTCGGCGCGAACTTGCCAGAGGAATATGGCTGCGCTGGGCTGAACAACGTCGCGTACGGGCTGATCATGCAGGAGCTCGAGCGCGGCGACTCGGGGATCCGTTCCTTCGCCAGCGTGCAGGGCGCGCTGGTGATGTATCCGATCTTCGCGTTCGGGAGCGAGGAACAGAAACAGAACTTTCTCCCACGAATGGCCGCGGGCGAGATCATCGGCTGCTTCGGCCTCACGGAACCCGACTACGGCTCGAATCCGTCGGGGATGATCACGATGGCGAAGGAGCAGGCCGACGGGAGCTGGGTGATCAACGGCGCCAAGATGTGGATCACCAACGGCTCGCAGGCAAAGGTCGCGATCGTCTGGGCCAAGACCAATGGCGATCCCGACGCGAAGTCGATTCGCGGCTTCATCGTCCCGACCGACACGAAGGGCTTCACCGCCAAGGATCAGAAGGGCAAGCTCTCGCTGCGCGCGTCCGATACGAGCGAGCTCGTTTTCGACGACGTGCACGTTCCGGCCGACGCGATCCTGCCGAAGTCCGGCGGGATCAAGAGTCCGCTGATGTGCCTGACGCAGGCGCGCTACGGCATCTCCTGGGGAGCGTTAGGCGCGGCGATCGGCTGCTACGAGGAAGCGCTCTCGTACTCGAAGTCCCGGATCATGTTCGGCAAGCCGATCGGCGGCTTCCAGCTCCAGCAGGCCCGCCTGGCGGACATGATCACCGAGATCGTGAAAGCGCAGCTCCTGTCGCTGCACCTCGGCCGCTTGAAGGATGCAGGCACCTTCACGCCGAACCAGGTGTCGATGGCCAAGCGGAACAACGTGAACATCGCGACGAACATCGCGCGTGAAGCGCGGCGAATCCTCGGGGGCAACGGCATCCTCGCCGAGTACGCCTCGATGCGCCACATGGCCAATCTCGAGAGCGTCTACACGTACGAGGGGACGCACGATATCCATACGCTCATCATTGGCCAGGCGGTCACTGGCATCTCGGCGTTCGAGTGAGGATCGACCTGTCATGGCGTCACTTCTTACACAACCAAGAGTTACTCTGTGAAAATTGCCGTTTGCATTAAACGCGTGCCCGTCATGGACGTGAAATTCAAGATCGCCGCCGACGGCAAGTCGATCGACGAGACGGGACTCAAATTCGACGTCAATGACTTCGACCTCTGGGCCGTCGAGGCCGCGTTGCAGCTCAAGGAAAAGACCGGCGATGGTGAAGTGGTCGTCTACTCGCTCGGGCCCGACGCGGTGCAGGAGCAGATTCGGAAGGCGCTGAGCATGGGTGCTGACCGTGGCGTCCAGCTCAAGGCCGATCGTGTCGGCGGCGATCCACTTTCCATCGCACGTGCCCTCGCCGCCGAGCTCAAGGCGACGCCGTGGGACGTGATCTTCTTCGGAAAGACAGCGATCGACAGTGCCGACCAGTCCGTCGGTCCGATGGTCGCCGAGCTCCTCGGATTGCCGTGTGTGAGCGCCATCTCCTCGCTCGAGATCGCGAATGGTCGTGGCACCGCGAAGCGCGAGCTCGAGAGCGCGAGCGAGATCGTGGAGTTTCCGCTCCCCGTGGTGCTCACCGTCGATGAGGGATTGAACAAGGAGCGCCTGCCGTCGCTCAAGGGAATCATGGCCGCGAAGAAGAAGCCGCTTGAGTCGAAGCCAGCGCAGGTCGACGGCGGCACGGTAACGGTCGTGAAGATGGAGCTTCCGCCCGAGCGTGCAGCGGGACGGATCATCGGTGAGGGCGCAGCGGCGGTGCCGGAGCTGATCCGGCTTCTCCAGACGGAGGCGAAGGTACTCTGATGGCGAACGTATTCGCATTCGCCGAGCAGCGCGGTGGTGAGCTGCGGAAGGTCGCGCTCGAGGCAGTGACGGCGGCCCGGACCCTCGCCGACGGCACCGGTGGCGGCGAGGTGCACGCGCTCCTCATCGGCGCCCCCGGCATCGCCGCCAGGGCGGCCGCGTTAGGCGCGCACGGAGCCGACGTCGTCCACGTCGCCGAGCATGCGGCATTCGCCAACGCGAACCCCGAAGCGGCCGCCGCGCTCTCGGCGGCGGTCATCAAGCAGGTGAACGCCCGCGCTGCCATCTTCGCCGCGTCCGCCGACGGCCGCGACCTCGCGCCGCGCGTCGCGGCGAAGCTCGGCGTCGGCATCGCCTCGGACGTGACCGAGATCGCGGTCGCCGGCGACGCGATCCAGGTGAAGCACCCGACCCACACGGGAAAGGTGATCGCCACCCTCGCCCTCACTGGCACCCCGGCGATCATCGCCGTCAGGCCTAACGTGTTCACGCCGAAGCCGGTTGCCAGGGCCGGCCGGGTCGAGACAGCGACATCCCCAGCCGATCCGTCGGCGTCCCGCGTCGTCGTCAAGGAGATGCGCGGCGGCGGGAAGACGAAGCTCGACCTGTCCGAGGCCCCGGTCATCGTCAGCGGCGGCCGCGGGCTCAAGGCGGCCGAGAACTTCAAGCTCGTCGAGGATCTCGCCGCCGCATTCGGCAACGCGGCAGTCGGTGCGACACGCGCGGTCACCGACGACGGCTGGCGTCCGCACAGCGACCAGATCGGCCAGACCGGCCGCGTCGTCAGTCCCGAGCTGTACGTCGCCGTCGGGATCTCCGGCGCGATCCAGCACCTCGCGGGCATGCGCACCTCCCGGACGATCGTCGCGATCAACAAGGACAAGGAGGCGCCGATCTTCAAGCTCGCTGACTACGGCATCGTTGGCGACGTCTTCGAGATCCTGCCGCCGCTGATCGAGGCGGTCCGCGCCGCGCGCGCCCACAAGGCATGAGCGGGCCGAACCTCGTCTTCATTCTCCTCGTCGCCGTCGCGATGGGGTTCTTCGCGCTCAACGTCCAGCGGCTCGTCGGCTACATGCGCATCGGCCTCGCCGCCGACCGCAGCGACCGTCCGCTGCGACGGTTAGGCAACGTCTTCGGCATCGCGATCGGCCAGAGCAAGATCCTTCGCGAGCCGGTCGCGGGCCTGATGCACGCGACGATCTTCTGGGGCTTCATGGTCCTGACGGTCGGGACGATCGAGTTCGTGCTGAATGGAATCTTTCCGCGCTTCTCCCTCGGTTTTCTTCCGCACCCGATCTTCCAGCTCTACTCGCTGTCGCAGGACGTCTTCGTCCTCCTCGTGCTCGCCGCGATCGCCTTCGCGTTCTATCGGCGACTCGTGCTCCATCCGCGACGCCTCGAAGGCGACAACCTCGAGCACGCCGATGCGCTGATCATTCTCGGGATGATCGGCGGCCTCATGGTCTCCTACCTGCTCGCGAACGGCTTTCTCGCCGCGCTGCATCCCGGCGCGGTCGCTCCGGAAAAGTTCGCGTCGCACATCCTCGGCCATGCCTTCGCCGGCGTCGATCCGCAGACGGCGCGCTTCGGCCACAACGTTGCCTGGTGGGCCCACGGACTTCTCGTTTTCGGCTTCCTCAACTACCTCCCGTACTCGAAGCACCTGCACGTCGCGACGTCGATCCCGAACGTCTACCTCTCGAACACGGCGGGGCCCTGGCAGAAGGGCGTGATGAAGGCGATGGACCTCGAGGCGGAGAACGCCGAGCAGTTCGGAGCCTCCGACGTCGATCACCTCTCGTGGAAGAATCTCCTCGACGGGTACTCGTGCACAGAATGCGGTCGCTGCACCGCGGCCTGTCCGGCGAACATCACCGGCAAGCCGCTCAGCCCGCGCAAGATCGTCATCAACACGCGGCAGCGGCTGATGGAGAAGGCCCCGCTCGTCACTGGCGACCGGATGGAGTTCAGCCATCCCGCGCTCGTCCATGGCGAGGGAATCGACGGCGGGGCGATCACCGCCGAGCAGATCCTCGGCGAGCGGCGCCTGCTCGACACGTTCATCACCGAGGATGAACTCTGGGCCTGCACGAGCTGCCGCGCCTGCGTGCAGGAATGCCCCGTCGGCATCGACCAGCTCGAGATCATCAACGAGATGCGTCGCCACCTCGTGCTGATGGAGTCGCGCTTCCCCGAGGAAGTGCAGCCGACCTTCCAGTCGCTCGAGCGCAACGGCAGCCCGTGGGCGTTCAGCCCCGGCGATCGCGCGAAGTGGGCCGAAGGACTCGAGGTGCCGACGATGGCGGAGATGGTCGAGCGCGGCGAGCAGCCCGAGATCCTCTTCTGGGTCGGCTGCATGGGGTCGTTCGACGACCGCGCGAAGAAGATCGCCGTGGCCGTCGCCCGCATCCTCACCGCGGCTCGCGTCAAGTTCGCCATCCTCGGCCAGGAGGAGAGCTGCAACGGCGATCCCGCCCGGCGGTTAGGCAACGAGTATCTCTATCA
>JAICUE010000214.1 GCA_025936015.1 Gemmatimonadaceae bacterium | reverse complement strand
TCTGCCGCTCGACACCCTGATCGACGTCGGCCTCGACAAGCCGTCGCGGTTCGAGCTGCGACTCACGCACCTCACCGTCCAGCTCTCGGAGATGCATGTCGTCGCGGCGGGGCCCTGCGTTCATCCCGGGCCGCCCGACCCGAAGAGCGACGAGTCGTTGGCCGCCGTGTTCGGGCAGCTCCGCGAGAACGCGGACCGCGCGATCACCCTCGGACAGCAGTTCCCCTTCGTGGTCCAGATGGAGCGGCGGACGTGGCGAACCGCTCGCGGCGACAAGAGGTCGGTGGGGCGTGATACCGTCGTGGTCGACGGGAGCGCACGCTGGCCGTATCGGCCCGGGCAGATGATCAGCGTCGTCAACGACCACGGCAACCTCACGCGACAGTTCAACATTCCCGGGCTTCCCCAGCTCGCCGATTCAGCCTTTCATAACGCGCACTGCTTCACGTACGGCGGGGTCGAAACCGTCAGGCACCAGCGCTACATTCGCGTCGATTTCCACCCCGACATCGCGATGACCACCGCTGACATCGAGGGATCGGCGTGGCTCGATCCGGACAGCTACCAGATCGTGCGGATGGTGATGTCGCTGACCCACCCGGAAGCGGTGGACCCGAATCTGGTCTCGCTCCAGGTCACGTCGTCGTATCGCGAGATCGTTTCCGCGATCGCGATCCTCGACACCGTCGAGGGAGTGACTAGCTTCGAGATGCCGCAGGGCGGCCCGGTCGTTCGCACCGAGCAGCAGAAGCGCGTGAACGTGGTCTTCACGCGCGGGGCGCCGCCCCCTGGTACGTTGCTGCAGTGACGGGCGTGCTTTTCGCGATGCCGTTCGCGATGCCTTCCGCTTCAACCATTCCATGCCGACGACGAGAACAGATTCGGTAGACGCAGACGCGGTGCGCGAGCTGTTCGAGCATCGCTACGGGCGCGCTCCCGATGTCGTCGCGTCGGCACCCGGGCGGGTGAACCTGATCGGGGAGCACACCGATTACAACGGCGGCGAGGTGCTGCCGATCGCGATCGCGCGGCGGACATGGGTCGCCGTCTCGGCCGACCGCGCCGCGCGTTCCTCGCTGCTGCGCGCGGTCTCGTCGAACGAGACGAACGTCGGGGAGGCGCAGCTCGAGCCGCCGAAGCGCAGCGAGCGCTGGTGGGACTATCTCACTGGCGTCGCTGCCCCGCTCGTCGCCGCGCCGTTAGGCGGGAAGGCGCCCCGCCCCGTCGCGATCGACGCCGCCGTCGTCAGCGACGTCCCAGCCGGAGCCGGGCTGAGCTCCTCCGCCGCGCTCGAGGTGGCAACCGCCCTCGCCGTCTCCACCGCACTCGGCGAGACGCTGCCCCTCCGCGAGGCGGCAATGGTCGCCTGGCGCGCCGAGACGGAGTTCGTCGGCGTCGCCTGTGGAATCATGGACCAGTTCGCGTCGGCGCTCGCCCGGGAGGCGCACGCGCTCCACCTGAACTGCGACACCATCGAGACCGACGACGCGCCCTTCCGCGACGCGGTGCTGATCATCGACAGCGCGGTGCGGCGTTCGCTCCGCCACTCCGAGTTCAATCAGCGCCGCGCCGAATGCGAGCGCGCGCTCGAGCTGCTCCAGCAGCGCTGGCCGGCGCTCCGGAACCTCGCCGAGGCAACGCCGGAGCAGGTTGCCGAGGCGAATCTTCCCGACCCGTTAGGCAGGCGGGCGATGCACGTGTCGCGGGAGACGCGTCGGGTCCGCGAGGCGGTGGCGATGCTCGACGCTGGGGAGCCATTGAGCGGCAAGCTCCTGCTCGAGTCGCATGAGTCGCTACGCGACCTCTATGAGTGTTCGCGGCCGGAGCTCGACTGGCTGGTCGAGCGGTCGATCGCCGAGCCGGGGGTTCGCGGCGCCCGGCTGACGGGTGCGGGTTGGGGAGGCTGCATCATCGCCGTCGGTTCCGAGGACGCCCTCAACGCGGCCGCCCCGGCGATCCAGCGCGACTACGTCGCGAAGTTCGGGTTGACCCCCCGGCTCTGGCTCTCGAAAGCCGCGCGAGGCGCCGCCGTCGAAGCTCGCTGAAAAGCTGTACCCTCCAGGCTGCCTCGTTCGTCTTGATGCGTCGTGATTTTCACCGAACGCACAGGGACAACGAGCTGATGTCGCCGTCTCCGTTTCTATTCGCCACTGGTATCGAGAACAGCTATCCGACAATTGCCGGAGGCGTTCGCATCGACCAGATGGAAAAGTGTGGGCACTATGCGCGATGGGAGGAGGATTTCGCCCTCGTCCGCGAGAGCGGATTGAACGCGCTCCGCTATGGCCCGCCCTACTACCGCACCCACATCGCGCCCGACCGTTATGACTGGGACCACGCCGATCCGCAGATGGCCCGGCTCAAGGAGCTCGGCATCACGGTCATCGCCGATCTCTGTCACTTCGGCGTGCCGTCGTGGCTGGGGGGCTTCCAGGACCCCGCGTTCCCCGTGCTCTTCGCCGAGTACGCGCGCGCCTTCGCGAACCGCTATCCGTGGGTGCGGCATTTCACGCCGGTGAACGAGATCTTCGTCTGCGCCAGCTTCTCGGCGCTGCGCGGATGGTGGAACGAGTGCGAGGCGAGCGATGCCGCGTTCGTGCGGGCGATGCGGAACCTCTGCATGGCGCACGAGCTGGCGGTCGAGGCGATTCTCTCCGAGCGCCCCGACGCGATCATCGTCCAGGGCGAGTCGATCGAGCACTTCCACGCGGCGGGCCAGGGCGCGCGTGCCGAGGCCGATCGCTGGAACGGATTGAAGCAGCTGTCGCTCGACCTGACGATGGGTCACGAGCTCGCGCCGGGGATGGCGCGCTTCCTCAACGAGAATGGCGTCCCGTCGAACGAGTTGAGCTTCTTCCGTGAGAAGCGGGCGGTCGGCCAGCGCTGGCTCGGCGTCGACTACTATCCGACCTGCGAGCACCGGGTCGCGTCGACCGGGCGGCAGAGCGGCTGCCGGACTCCGATGGGGTTCAAGCGGCTGGCGACGCAGTACTACCAGCGCTACCACGTGCCGATCTTCCATTGCGAGACCAACCGCGTGAGCGGCCTCGCCGTCGATTGGCTCGACAACCAGTGGAGCGACATCGTCGCGATGCGTGCGTCGGGGATCCCGGTGACCGGCTTCACCTGGTTCTCGCTCACCGACCAGATCGACTGGCAGCACGCGCTGCGCGTCGAGCGCAACGACCTGCATGCGGTCGGGCTCTACGATCTGGAGCGGAAGATCCGTCCGGTCGGGATGCGATACAAGGAGATCGTCAGGCAGTGGCGCGGAGTGTTCGCCGGCGACGACCGGACGAGCGCAACAGAGCTGATGGCGCGCGGGGCGAGCGCCTAACGTTCGACTGGATCGTTGCGGCGGTGGGGAGCGAGGCGGCGAGATGCCGCCTCGTTTTTTTTTCGAAAACGGGCAAACTTTGCCTGCCTTTTGACCCTGTCTGGCGGAATAAACATCCACGGCACGCGGGCACGTCAATTGCCTTCTACGGTGGCGCCCCATTCCGCCGATGCAGGCGGCACGTTCCCGGCACTTCGCACATCCAAAGATGCCCAGCCCGCTTCCGACCACGGCCGCGGATACGCTCGACGTGTCCTATATCGTCCACAGCCACCTGCGCTGGGATTTCGTCTGGCAACGTCCGCAGCAGATCCTGTCGCGGCTCGCGCAGCGGGGGCACGTGCTCTTTGTCGAGGAGCCGGTGTATCTCGACGACATCCCGGCGGCGCGGCTCGACGTCTCGTTGCCGCTGCCGCGGGTGCATCGCGCGGTCCCGCTGCTCCCGGGCACGCTGCGTGGCCAGTATGACGCGTCGATCGCGATCATTCGCGACCTCGTTCGCAAGCAGGTCGCCGCCGACGGACCGTTAGGCGGCGCGTTCCATCGCCCGGTGCAGTGGTTCTACACCCCGATGCCGGCGCCGGCGATGATCGGCGCGTTCGACGAGCGCGCGGTCGTCTATGACTGCATGGATGAGCTGTCGAAGTTTCGTTTCGCCCCGACCGAGCTGGTCGATCGCGAGCGCTATCTCGTTGCCAACGCTGACGTGGTCTTCACCGGGGGCTACAAGCTCTGGCAGGCGAAATCGCGCCACCACAGCAACGTCCATTTCTTCGGCTGCGGCGTCGACGTCGATCACTTCGCCCGCGCGCGTTCCGAGGAGCTGGCGCTCGCGCCGGAGCTGGCGGCGCTCGCGCGCAAGGTGATGGGCTACTTCGGCGTCATCGACGAGCGCATCGACTACGACCTGCTCGCGAAGCTCGCGCACGAGAACTCCGACGCCGAGCTGGTGATGGTCGGGCCGGTCGTGAAGGTCGACCCGAACGAGCTGCCGCAGGGTCCGAATATCCACTGGCTCGGCCAGCGGCAGTACAGCGATCTGCCATCGTACGTGAAGGGATTCGACGTCTGCCTGATGCCGTTCGCCCTCAACGAGGCGACGGAGTACATCAACCCGACGAAGACCCTCGAGTACATGGCCGCTGGCAAGCCGATCGTCTCGACCGCGGTCTCCGACGTCGTGCACAACTTCACCCCGGTCGTCACCGTCGCCGACAACGCCGACGATTTCGTCACGGCGACCGCGGCCGCGCTCGAGAGCCCGGACAGCGCGATGATCGCGCGCGGAGTCGAGCAGGCGCGGGCGAACAGCTGGGAGTCGATCGTCGCGCGGATGGAGCGCATCGTCCGCGAAGCGCTGCGCGCGCCGGCCGAGCGTGGCATCGTCACGACGAAGGATCGCGACGGCCGGGCCGCGCGCCGGGACGACCGCGCTCACCGCGCGAATCGGGCGCTCGCAACGGCGAGCGACGAGACGGGCGACTGATCGCCGCACCGCGAGGTGCCGCGATGCCGGGAGCAGATGACGATCGGAACACTCCAGTCCCGCTCGAGCTCTGGGCGGGACTGGAGTGCACCCTCAATCGGGTCGGCGATCGCCAGCACGACCAGCTTGCCCTCACCGGCCACTACGACCGCGACGACGATCTCGCCCGCATCGCCGCGTTAGGCATCCGCACGATTCGCTACCCCATCCTCTGGGAGCGGATCGAGCGCGGAGCGGGCGACGAAGAAGCGTGGAGCTTCACCGACCGGCGGATGGCGCAGCTCCGCGCGCTCGGCGTCGATCCGATCGTCGGGCTCGTCCACCACGGCAGCGGCCCGCTCGACACCAGCCTGCTCGACCCGCGCTTCCCCGAACGGCTCGCCGCCTTCGCGGCTCGCGTGGCCGCGCGCTACCCGTGGGTGACACGCTTCACCCCGGTGAACGAGCCGCTGACTACCGCGCGCTTCGCCGGCCTCTACGGAGTCTGGTATCCGCACCAGCGCAGCCCGGGCGCGATGCTCCGGGCGCTGCTCACCCAGATCCGCGCGACGCGGCTCGCGATGG
>JAICUE010000506.1 GCA_025936015.1 Gemmatimonadaceae bacterium | reverse complement strand
GCGCTTCGCCGCCGCGACATGGACATCCGCTGGCACATCGAACGCAGCGCGCTCGCCTTCGATGAATCAGCCGGCAGTCCATGGCTCATCGCACCACCCGAGGCGCGCCACGGCTTCGATCGCCTGCGGCGTGGCGCGAGCGCCCTCGCCGCGAGCGTCGCCGGCCGACCGCTGCTCGGCGTGAAGTGCGGGCTCAACGAAGCATTCGTGCTGCCTCACCCGATCGACGGCGTCGAACCCCACCACCTTCGGCCGCTCATCCGTGGCGAAACGCTGACGCCCTGGGCTGTCTGCCCCACGGAGCGCATCATCTGGACGCACGATCGCGAAGGCGTCCCACTCCGCGCCCTGCCTGACGGCCTGCGCGAACGGTTAGGCACCTTCCGCCGCGAGCTGGGCGCGCGCTCCGATCTGCGCGGCCGCCTCCCGTGGTGGTCGTTGTTCCGGACCGAGGGCGCCCGCTGCGACCTGCCGCGGGTGGTGTGGGGGGATATCGATCGCACATTGCGTGCGGCCTTCCTTCCGCCAGGCGATCCCACGGTCGCGCTGAACAGTTGCTACGTCGTCCGCTGCCCGACCAATGATGACGCCCTCGCGCTCCTCGCGCTCCTCAACTCCCCCCTCGCGTCCTCGTGGCTGTCGCTCATCACCGAGCCGGCGCGGGGTGGCTACCACCGCTACCTCGGCTGGACGATGGCGATGCTCCCGATTCCCGCCGACTGGCCGCGCGCCCGCGACATCCTCGCTCCGTTAGGCAGGGAAGGCGTCGATGGCGCGCCGCCGTCCCCGCACGAGCTGCTCGAGCGGTCGATCGCCGCCTTCCGCGTCCGTCGTGCTGACGTCGCGCCTCTCGTCGAATGGGCGAACCGATGACCGGCACGTGCATCGTTCCGCTCGAGATCGCGTGCCGCACGCTCGCGGAGGCAATGCGTCCGACGGTCGATAGCTCACGCGAGAGGCTCGGCGACATCGAGCTCTGGCCGCATCAACGCGACGCGGTACGTCGCGTACACGCCGCGATCGCGGAGTTCGGCGGCGCGCTCGTCGCCGATGACGTAGGCACCGGCAAGACATTCATCGCGCTCGCTGCCGCTGCCGGTTATGGCAGGACGCTCGTCGTTGCGCCGGCCGCACTCCGTGAGCGGTGGTTCGCCGCGGGACAACAGGCCGGTACCGCGCTGCAGTTCGTTTCGTTCGAGTCGCTCAGCCGCGGACGCGAGCCGCCCGCTGGCCATGATTTCGTGATCGTCGACGAGGCACATCACGCACGCAACCCGAAGACGACGCGCTACCGCGTGCTCGCAAAACTTGTCGCGGTCACACCCGTGCTCCTGCTGACCGCGACGCCGATTCACAACCGGCGCGACGATCTGGTCGCGTTGCTCGCTCTCTTCCTCGGCGTTGGCGCCGCCACGCTCGACGAGGCCGCGCTCGGTCGCTGTATCGTCCGCCGCGGTCGCGAGATACTCGGATCCGCCGCGCCGCTGCCAACGGTACACGGGCCGATTCCGGTTTTCTCCGACTCGACCGACGACGCGACACCGGCGGCCATTCTCGCCCTGCCGCCGCCGGTCCCGGCCGCCGACGCCGGTGTCGCCGCGGCGTTGCTGGCGATCGGGCTGCTCCGCCAGTGGTCATCGAGCCAGGGCGCGCTGCTCGCCGCGATTCGCCGCCGCCTCGCCGCGGCGCATGCCCTCGCCGCCACTCTCGACGATGGCCGCTACCCGACGCGGGCCGAGCTCGCCGCATGGACGTTAGGCGACGACGCCCAGCAGGTGGTAATGACCGCACTCCTCGCCGAGCCCGGCGACCAGCCTGCATCGGCTGCGCTCCGCGCCGCGGTTGCCGCCCACATCGACGGGCTCCGGGCGCTGCGCCGCGCGGCGTCCGCGGACCCGGGCGTCGACAGCCGCCGCGCCCGCCAGCTTCGCGACATCTGCCGCACACATGACGGTGCTCGCACGATCGCCTTCACCCAGTTCGCCGAGACGGTGAGCGCATACTGGGCTGCGCTCCGCGACACGCCATACGTC
>JAICUE010000242.1 GCA_025936015.1 Gemmatimonadaceae bacterium | reverse complement strand
AGGAGCGTCTTGCCGGTGCCGGTCGGACCGATCAGCAGGATGTTGGACTTGTCGAGCTCCACATCATCGTCGCGGACCGACTGGACGTTGATCCGCTTGTAGTGGTTGTAGACCGCGACGGCGAGCGCCTTCTTCGCCTTCTCCTGACCGATGACGTACTGGTCGAGGACGTCCTTGATCTCCTGCGGGGAGGGTACCTGGGTGATCGCTTCCGCTACCTCGCGCTCCTCATCCTCGGCGAGAATCTCGTTGCAGAGCGCGATGCATTCGTTGCAGATGTACACGGACGGGCCGGAGATGAACTTCCGGACCGAGTCCTTGGACTTTCCGCAGAACGAGCAGCGAAGGTGTTTGTCGTGCGACATGGCGCTCGGAAACGGGGGAAGCAGTGGGGCGCCGGCAGCGACAGCCCCACGAGAACTAACAGACGCCGCCGAAGCGGTCAAGCAACATCATTTGGCGGCGGGCATCGTGAAATCTTTCACATGCCCGCGCCATTGACAATGTGCGGCCCTACTTCTTTTCCGGCTCCGCGGGGATCTCGCCGCGGTGCGTTATGACCTGGTCGATCAGCCCGTATGCGACTGCTTCCGGAGCGCTCATGAACTTGTCCCGCACGATGTCCCGCTCGATCTGGTCCACCGGCTGCCCGGTGTGCTTCGACATCAGCTCGTTCATCTGGTGGCGGAGATAGAGAATCTCCTTTGCCTGGATCTCGATGTCGGCCGCGGTGCCCTGCGCGCCGCCTGACGGCTGGTGAATCATGATGCGCGAATGCGGCAGCGCGAGGCGCTTTCCCTTGCGGCCGGCAGCGAGCAGGAACGCGCCCATGCTCGCCGCGAGTCCCATGCAGATCGTGTTCACCGGGCTCTTCAGGAACTGCATCGTGTCGTAGATCGCGAGCCCGGCGGAGACGCTGCCGCCGGGTGAGTTGATGTACAGGTGGATGTCGCGATCCGGGTTGTCCGCCTGCAGGTAGAGCAGCTGGGCGATGATGATGTTCGCGACGTCGTCGTTGATCGGCGTCCCGAGGAAGATGATGCGGTCCATCAGGAGCCGCGAGAAGATGTCGTACGTGCGCTCGCCACGGCTCGAGCGTTCGATCACATACGGCGGATAGATCGTTGCCATTTCGTTCATCGTCCTGTGGTGGTTCTGCGTTGCGTGCGTTAGGCGGTGACGCGGCTACTCGACCGTGTTCCGCTCCTTCAACCACGTGAACACCTTTTCCTCGGTGATGCTTCGCTCGATCTCGCGCAGTCGCCCCGCCTTCTGCAGCGACGCGTAGACCTCCGACGGATTCGCGCCCCGCTTCGAGGCGACGTCGGCGACCCGGTCGTCGATGTCGGCTTCGGTCGCTGTCAGCCCTTCCTTCTCCGCGATCGTCTCGATGACGAGATCACGGCGCACCTGACGCTCCGCAACCGGACGGAACTCCTGGGCGAAGCGCGGCCGCTCCTCTTCCGGTACTTGGAACTGCTTCAGGTACGCCTCACTCAGCTCGGCGACCCAGCCTTCCGGCACGTCGAACGGATTCGCCGAGATGACCTCGTCGAGCAGCTGCTGGCGGAGCTGTGATTCGGAGTCGCGCTCGGCGTGCGACTCGAGATCCGCCTTCACGGCGGTCTTGAGTGCGTCGAGCGAGTCGAAGTCGCCGACGTCACGCGCGAATGCGTCGTCGAGGGCGGGGAGCGACTTGCGCTTCACGTCGAGCAGCTCGACACGGACCGGCTTCGTCTTTCCGCGCTGAGCTTCATCGGGGAAATCCTCGGGCCACTTCACCGGACGCTCGATCGTCTGTCCCGGCTTCGCTTCGAGAATCAGCTCTTCGATCGCCGGGATCGCCTGTCCCTCCCCGATCACGAGCCGATATTCCTTGCCTTCGCTCATCGCCGCGCCGTCTTCAGCGGTCGCGAGGTTCACCGTGACCTGGTCGCCGGGCATCGGTTTGTCGTCGACGGGAGCCCACGTTGCGCGTTGGTCGCGCAGTGCGTCGAGCTGTTCCTGCAGCTGCGTCTCGCCGACCTGCTGCGCCGGCCGCTTCACGCGGAAGCCGCTGGTGCGCTCGAGCTTCACTTCAGGGCGTACTTCGACGTGCAGCTCAAAGGTGAGCGGCTTCCCCTCGTGGAAATGGAGATCGTGCACGTGTGGCTGCGACGCGGGCTGCAGCTTCTCGCGCTCCATCACTTCCTTGAACGCGTCCTGCACGAGCGTCTCGAGCGCGGCCTGGCGAATCGCCTCGCCGAACTTCTTGCGCACGATCGCGGCTGGCGCCTTGCCCGGACGGAAGCCGGGGAGGCGAGCCTGTGTCGCGTACTTCCGCGCCGCCTTGTCCTCAGCGTCGCGCACGGTCTCGACCGGGACCGACACTTCGAGAAGCCGCTCGAGCCCCTCGCTCTTTTTCGTCTTGATCTGTATTTCCATGGTACCAGGAGATTGTCGTACGCAGGGCGCTCGACCCACTCCTCTAAAGATAACGGCGGTACAAGGGGGGTGTAGGCGACGATGGCAGGGCTCGGAGACGCGCTCCGAGGGTCTGGGCTCGCGGCCCCGAGGTGAAACCGCGGCGCGACTCGGAAGTCATCATCCAGCTGCGCTCACCATTCACGCTGATTCAGCCGCACCTCAGCGCTCACATCGGAGAACTCCAATGCGTCTCGCCCCGCTGGTCGCCGTCGCCGCAACGCTGTCCCTCGCCCTCGCGGCGACGGCCGGCGCGCAGTCAGTCGTCACGCCGAAAACGAGCGTGCTCTCGATCCAGCCACTGTCGGCCGTGTTCGGCGTCTACGCTGTCGAGTACGAGCACGCCCTCGCGCCGACCGTCACGTTCGGCATCGGCGGCAGCTACTGGAGCGACGACACCGACGGGAGCGAAGTGAAGTACTCGTCCGGCGACATCAAGCTGCGCTACTACCCCGAGGCACATCCGTTCCAGGGGTTCTCGTTCGGCGGCCAGGTCGGCTACACGTCAATCAGCGACAACGAAACCACCGACACGTTCGGCAGCAGCTCGAAGAGCACCGCTCACGGACCGACCATCGGCGTGGCGCTCGACTACAACTGGCTGCTCGGCGCATCGAAAACCTTCTACGTCGGACTCGGCGTCGGCGCGAAGAAAATCTTCGCGAATGCGGACGACATTGGCACCGCGAACCTCGCGTATCCCACGGCGCGGATCTCGATCGGCTTCGCGTTCTGATTGCGCGTTCAGCGTCGACTAACGCTCGCTGACTAAGGAGCGGCGGCAGCGATCGGACGATGCAGTGCGAGCGCCGGGACTCGAACCCGGACAGGTTGCCCTACCAGCTCCTAAGGCTGGCGCGTCTACCAGTTCCGCCACGCTCGCGTGTCCGAAGAGTATCGCGACTCGCCGATTCGCTCCAGTACGTGTCCATGAACGTGAGAGGGGCCGGGCGTTGTGCCCGGCCCCTCTCACGTCCATGGATGCCTGCCGCTACTGCACGCGAAGACTCTCGACCCGCGTCGCCTGCGCGTCGATGTTGTAGATGAGAAGCGTCACGTACTGCCCGCTCTTCAGGCTGTTGATCGTCTTGTCGAGATCACTCTGCGACGTCACCGCGTGACGGGGCTGTGGATTCAGTACCTCGACGATGATGTCGCGTTCCTCGATCAGCTTGTGAAACGCCGGCCCGTTGGTGTTCACGTCAGTCACGAGCAGTCCACGCCGGAACTGGTCCCCCAGCTCTGACCTCTGGGCGAGCTCCTGCGGGATCGGCGCCACCGCCACGCCGAGCTTGTCGTAGCTGACCGGTTCCGGGGTGCCGTTGTTGCTGACCCCACCGCGCGTGGCGACCGCCTCGTCGTCCGGCACCGCGACCAGCTTCACCGGGAAGGTCTTCTTCGTCCCGAATCGGACGACTCCGACGTTGACGGTCTGGCCCGGACCGGCTGCGCGGACGAGCCGCTGCAGCGTGCTGACGCGATCGACCTCGTGGCCGTCGAGCGACACGATCACGTCGCCGGGTTCGATCCCCGCTTTGCGCGACGGCGAGTCGTCGCCGGAGAAACCGCCGACCTTCACGCCGGCGATCGAGCTCAGGCCGGCCGCGCGGGCATCTTCGGCGTCGACGTCCTGGATCGAGACGCCTAACGCTGCGCGGCGGACCTTGCCGTACTTGATCAGGTCGTCCATCACGTCCTTCGCGAGCGTGATCGGAATCGCGAAGCCGTAGCCCGAGTAATAGCCGGTCGTGCTCGCGATCGCGCTGTTGATGCCGATCACTTCACCGCGACTGTTGACCAGCGGCCCCCCCGAGTTGCCCGGATTGATCGCCGCATCGGTCTGGATGAAATCCGAGATCGCGTACTGGCTCGGAAGGAGCCCGCGCACCGCGCGCCCCTTCGCGCTGACGATTCCGGCGGTCACGGTGAAGTCCAGACCGAGGGGGTTGCCGATCGCCAGCACCCACTCGCCGACGCGCGCCAGGTTGTCGTCGCCGAGCGACGCGGTCGGCAGGTTGGTCGCGTCGATCTTGATGACCGCAACGTCAGTCGTCGGATCGGTTCCGACGACTTTCGCGGTGAACTCGCGACCGTCGGTGAGCTTGACCGTGACTCGATCCGCGTCGGCGACGACGTGGTTGTTGGTGAGGATGTAGCCGTCCTTCGAGACGATGAAGCCGGAACCGCTCGCCTCGACTGGTTCGGCGCGCTGCGGCGCGTCGAACTGCTTGAAAAAGTCGTCCAGTCCCGGCGGCACGTTGCGCCCTCGCAATGATCGCGGCTTTTGCGTGCTCTCGACCTGGATCGAGACGACCGACGGCGTGACGTGTTCGGAGATCGCGACGAAGGCGTTGCTCGCGTCAGCGAGCGACTTCACCTCCTGTGCCGGAGGCTTCGAACCGTTCGACTGCTGCGCGAATCCGACGTGCGTCCAATCGAATGCGGACGCGATGAGAAGACCACCGAGGAATGCGCCCGCGACGGCTGCGCCGAAGCGGGTCCGCGAGATTGAAGATGCCATACGACGTTGCACCGATGTGTGAGCTGTAACCCGTATACACGCGGGACTGCCCGTGTGTTT